>JBCNOR010000089.1:0-11522 GCA_039593785.1 Niabella sp.
GTAAAATGCGTTTTACGGTCGAGGGCAATGAAACGGTAGTTTTTCTTTTCGCAGGCTTTACTTTTTTAGCATCCGCATATTTAAGGTAGGGTAATGAAAAAGTAAAATGCGAGCCTTTACCCGGTTTACTTTTAACAGAGATGGAACCTCCCTGCAGTTCCACCAGTTTTTTAGTAATAGCAAGCCCCAGGCCGGAGCCTTCATGCATACGGGTAAAATTGGTATCAACCTGGCTAAATCTTTCAAATATCAGGTTCAGCTTGGTGGAAGGTATACCAATACCCGTATCTTTTATACCAAATTCGGCCCATATCTTTTCTCCTGCATTTTTTATGGGTTTGCATGTTAAGGTAACACTTCCTTTTTCGGTAAACTTAAACGCATTACCTACAAGATTCATGAGGATTTGTGAAAGACGCACAGAATCTCCCAGCACCATGATGTTACAATCATCGCTTATGTTCTTTTGAAAAGAAATATTTTTTTCAGAAGTTATACTATCAAACATAGCTTTTACTGAATTGACAAGCTGGCCGAGGTTAAATGGTGCGGTATCAATGGTAAACCCGCCTGCATCCATTCTCGAAAGATCCAGTACATCATTGATAATAGATAGCAGGTTATTTCCCGAATGGGTTATGATATCTAAATATTCTTTTTGTTGGGCCGTAAGCTTTGTTTTTCGCAGGAGATTGGAAAATCCTGCTATAGCATTCAGAGGCGTTCGCAATTCATGGCTTACCGTTGCGATAAAATCAGATTTTAGTTTTGCAGATTCTTCAGCAATTAACCGTGAACGCTCCATCTCTTCCTCCACTCTTTTCCTGTCAAAAAAGGTTGGTATAGTATAGGAATTCTTTCTGTTTTTTTGAATTTTTTTACGCTTGAAGTAATGGTTCAGATGCGCTTCAATTTTGTCGGGTGGCGACATAATAAAGCTGCACCGGTCGTCGCCTTTTGCAACGCAGGAAACTTCCACGGCAGTGAGCGGAATACCGAAACTTTCTTCGCACCATCCCGAAGAATAGCCGGCATTCATGATACAAACAGTAGTGTTGGCTTTTTTATTATCTCTTAACCACGAATCGGCTTCGAAAGAGTAGGGATGATGGTACAGGAGAAAAAAATGTTCGTCGGGACTCAGCTGGCTTTCAGGTGATATTTCTACATAAGCCCATCCGGAAAAGGCAAAGTGGATAGGGCCGGCCGATAACTTGGTAAGCGGATCTGTCAGTTTCATTTCCTGGTGAAAGCTTTTGGCATCATTCATGCCAATGGCATGCGCTATATCAAACAGGAAATTTTTCCCGATCTCCATAGCCTGCTCCTTACCCCGGTCTGCATACAACTTAAGAACTGTTTCTAAAAAATCTTTTGACAGCGCGGAAGCACGCACCAGTACAAAACGTTGTTCATTAACTTCAATAGTTCCCCTTGACGGGTCCATCTTCAGATCCCGGAAATATTCCTGCACTACACGCTGCGCCTTATCAAACAGAGGTGCTGTTTCCGGCGGAGCGCTGACGGCCTTGCCTGTATTGGTTGTACCGGGGCGAAGCTGCAGGTGCGCTGCTTCTGGTTCCCGGGAGGCTCGCTTCGGGCTTTTTGAATGGTTAGAGGCGCACATAAAAATCGTTTAAAGTTGCAAAAATAGCTACGAAAATGCAAAGTGTTATTTCCAGGTGTACAAAGCCTTATTGTCTGCATTGATCTTACCATGATCGGAGCGATAAAAAACGGCATACACATTATCGAATTTGTTATAGTGGCAAGCGAAGTATTTACAGGGCTATCTACCCAAAGGTTAGAGTATTGATTGATTAGTGTAAAGGCCGGGATAAGCGTAGCTTTCAAAGCCTGCTTCCCGGAGCGAATCCTGGTTCCTGATATGACAGGAGAACCTTAGCTTCCTTGTTTGCAAAGGGCTGACCGATGAAATAATATACACATAACATACTGTTAACCGATGCGTAATATACGATTTCCACCTTCGCGCCTCGAAAGCATGATAATCAGCTACGGAACTAAGCAAGATTGAAAGAGGTTTTACCTGGGGTAGCGATAATCTTTTCAGACATGAAGTTTGAATATTAAATATCAAAATAAGTACACATTAATTTCTTAATTATGAAGGAACGCTTATCAATATTTTTATTGGTAGGATCGATACTATCGGTCGTACAAGATGGAATGGCATCTCCCGGTGCCGGAGCATTGCACGCAGTAATTTATTTTCAGCAAGCCAAAATTTCAGGAAGGGTGCTGGACGAAAAGAGCAATCCCATTCCCAATGCAACAGTCACTGTTCAGGGATCCGGGAAGACTACTATAACAGATCAAAATGGGGAATTTACGCTGGAGTCCAGTCAAACAGACATTGCCCTCGAAGTGTCTTATGCAGGCTACAAAACTCAAACATACCAACTAACAGGCAATACCAATGATATCGTAATTCACTTAGAGATGAAGAGTGATTTGGAAGAGGTTGTTGTGGTAGGGTATGGAACGCAGAAAAAACTTAATTTAACGGGTGCCGTATCTCAAATTGGTGCCGAGGTATTGGAGAACAGGCCATCGCCTAACCTGACACGTTTGCTTCAGGGAACCTTGCCTAACTTAAATCTGAGAATGCTTGATGGCAGTCCTACACGTGGTGCGGCTTTTAACGTTAGGGGATTAACCTCAATTGGAGCAGGAGGAAATGCATTGGTGCTGATAGATGGAGTAGAGGGCGATCCCAACCTGGTCAATCCTAATGATGTGGAGAGCGTATCTGTTCTTAAAGATGCATCTTCAGCGGCTATTTATGGCTCCCGGGCCGCTTTTGGAGTTGTTTTGATCACCACCAAAAACCCTGCGAAAGGCAAATCTACATTAGATGTAAGGGTGGGACAATCTATTAACAAACGTACTACTGTTCCTAACCTGGTGACCAATGGTTATCAATGGGCTAAAAACTTCGATGATGCCTTCTATGCCTGGTACGATTATAAGACACATCCGATAACCGTAAATGCCAATTTCCCATTCTCCCTGGAATACCTGGAAAGATTGAAAAATCATGACCCATCCAAAGGCGATGTGGTTTACAATGAGTCCCTGGGTCGCTATGAATATTTTGGCAGCACCGACTGGTTTGCGTTGTTGCACAAAGACAATATGCCGGCTACAGAGGCTTCTGTGAGTGCATCCGGCGGCAGTGAGAAAGCACGCTATTTCGTGTCGGGACTTTACTACCACCAGGATGGTATCTTCAGGTACTCCCCTGATAAATTTAATAAATGGAATGTAAGGGCTAAAGGAGAGGTCAATATTACCGGTTGGCTGTCATTCGAAAACAATATTGATATGAGTACCTTTAAGTACGCATATCCGCTACTGGCGAATGGCGATGCCGGTATCTGGCGATACTATGCAGTAGGAGGCTTCCCGCTGGCTACTATGTTCAATCCTGATGGAACTTTTACACAGCAGGGTGCGAATACGGGTGCTTCTTTTGTAGATGGAAGCAGCAGATCTGACCAGAGCAGATTCTTCTTCAGAACCACCCCCGGTGTAACAGCAAAACCATTTGGAGATTTATTGACGCTAAAGGCAAACTTCACCTACTCCAAAACTTTTGATAACGATAAGCGTTTCAACAACTATGTATATTATGCTAACAAACCCGGAGAGAACTCCCGCTTCGGGAATAGCATGTACAGAGCTCTTACCGATAACACAACCTATTGGGGATCCAATATCACTGCTGATGTAAAAAAGACTTTTAATGATAAGCACAATGTTGGCGTACTGGTAGGATATAATATCGAATCCAGCCGCCTGGAGAATCTTGATGTACAAAGGGATGGTCTTTTAGTGCCCGACAAACCAGATTTCAACCTCATGGACGGGCTAAACTATAATATTGCAGGTGGAGGAAATGAGTGGAAATACCTGGGACTTTTTTATAGAATGACCTATTCTTATGATGACAGGTACCTGCTTGAGTTCAACGGCCGTTATGATGGGTCGTCTAAATTTCCGGGTGATCAGCGATATGGATTTTTCCCCTCTGCATCTGCCGGCTGGAATATCTCTGAAGAACAATTTATGGAAGGCAGTCGCAGCTGGCTGGACAACCTGAAGCTCCGAGCTTCTTATGGATCTCTTGGAAACGGGAATGTGGCGCCTTACAGATATATGGAAACGATGTCCATCGCCAAAACAGGAGTGATTCTCCAGGGTGTTCAAAAGCCCTATACGTCTATTCCGGGTGTGATACCGGACGGATTAACCTGGGAAAAAGCCACCACACTGGACTTTGGCCTGGATGCTACTGTTCTTGAAAGACGTTTAAATGTTACATTTGACTGGTACAGGCGGATCACTACCGATATGTTTACCGCCGGGCAACCTTTGCCGAATGTGTTTGGCGCTACTGTTCCCTTTGGTAACTATGCCGATCTGAAAACAAATGGTTGGGAGCTAACGCTTGCGTGGAAAGACCAGTTCAACATGGGCGGCAGCCCTTTCCGGTACAATATCTCGGGCTCACTTTGGGATAGCAAGTCAACCATTCTTAAGTTCAATAATCCCGAAAAGCTACTTTCCAATTATTACGAAGGAATGATCGTTGGTGATATCTGGGGTTACGAAACACTTGGCTTTTTTGCTTCTGACGAAGAAGCGGCCAGTTGGGCCGACCAAAGCTTCCTGTTGAATTCGAATACGAACGAATATCTGGCAGGTGATTTGAAGTTTGCTGACCGGAATGGTGATGGGGTTATTAACCAGGGAAAAAATACCCTTGCTGAACCAGGAGATCGTATGATCATTGGCAATAGCTCACCCCGTTATCAATATGGATTTAACCTATCTGCTAATTGGAAGGGAATAGGCATTTCTGCCTTCTTTCAGGGCATTGCAAAACGTGACTGGTATTTTGCTCCTGAAGCCGATCTTTTCTACGGTCCTTATAACCGGCCTTACGGCTTCCAGCCTGTGATCATGATGGATGATTACTGGACAGCTGAACGTCCCGATGCCTATTGGCCAAGATACAGGGGCTACACCGCACTAGGTACCAACCGATCTCTTGGTGCTCCTCAAACACGTTACCTGCAGGACGCCAGTTATATGCGATTAAAGAATCTTTCTGTCGACTACACATTGCCACAGTCGTGGCTAAGCAGGGTGGGCGTTAAGAAAGCACTGATCTATATCAGCGGGCAAAATATCCTTACTTTTTCCGGCCTCTATAAGCACACCGATAACTTCGACCCTGAGATTATTGAAAACCCAATCGGCGACATGACTAACAGCCATGGCCAGGGTGACGCTTATCCTATGTTAAAATCTTATACGCTGGGACTTAATCTTACTTTTTAATTATAAGAAACATTGATCATGAAAAAATCAATTCTATTTATAGCAGCCTGTTCCGGTTTGTTAACTTTTGTGTCCTGTAGCCGCTTCCTGGAAACAGAACCATTTGATAAACTGGTGCCCAATACCTTTTTTGCAACTGAAAAAGATCTTGAACTTTACACCAACTCCTTTTATCAACAAATGCTCCCTTCTGCAGATGCCGCGACACAGGGAGACGGGATGGCTGATTATTCTTCGATAACTCAAAGTTCCAGTTTCATCTCCGGAAATTATTCATCAGTAAACGAAGGAGCGTGGAGCTGGACAGCTTTAAGAAACATCAATTATTTTTTAGCCAATTACAATAAAGAGGCCATTCCTGAAGAAGCAAGAAATCATTATGCAGGCATAGCGAGGTTTTTCCGGGCATGGTTTTATATGGAGAAAGTGCAACGCTATGGGAATGTGCCCTGGTACGACAGACCTTTGGCTACTACCGATGAAGCTTTGTATAAAACACAGGATTCAAGGGATATTGTTATGCAACACGTACTCGAAGACCTGGACTTTGCAGCAGCAAATATCCGCGACACAAAAGATAATACTTCATCAACGGTTACGCGCCAGGTTGCCCTGGCATATAAATCGAGAGTTGCACTTTACGAAGGAACGTACAGGAAGTATCATACTGAACTGAATTTAGCCGCTACCGCCAACCAATGGCTTACAGAGGCGGCAGATGCGGCTGAAAAAGTGATAAGCGCTAAAAAATACTCGGTTTATAATACCGGAAATCCTAAAACCGACTACAGGACCTTATTCATTTCTGAAAACGCGGTGAGCCAGGAAGTTATGTTCGCGCTGGTTTTCAACAACTCGTTAAAAAGATGGCATTCCCTGACCTGGAAGTTTAATTCTGCAACATTCGGCTCTCGTTGGGGACTGAACAAACAATTTGTTAATACCTACCTCATGACAGATGGTAGCCGCTTTACAGATAAACCTGGTTATGATGAGTTGCTATTCGTTGCGGAAATGGCAAACCGCGATAATCGTTTAGCGCAAACCGTCCGGTCACTGGGGTACAAGAGAAGCGACGGAAGCGCCGCACCGCCCAACTTTGGCTATACTTTTACGGGATATCATATTCTTAAATGGAGTCTTGATAACAAAGCATTGGACGGGGTTGGAGAAGCATATAATACAATTCCTTTGATGCGTTATGCAGAAGTGTTATTAAATTATGCGGAAGCCAAAGCCGAATTAGGGCAGTTTAATGAGTCTGTTTGGGCACAAACCATTGGTCTTTTGAGGGCAAGAGCTGGTGTTGGCATAACAGCGCCTTCCACAGCCGACACTTATCTCCAGCAGGTTTACTTCCCCGAAGTTTCTGATAAATATCTTTTGGAAATCAGAAGAGAGCGGGGCATCGAACTTTGCTATGAAAATATCAGGTACCAGGATTTGATGCGTTGGAAAAAAGGTAAGCTGGTTGAAATGCCCTGGAAGGGAATTTATGTACCTGCTATGAACCAGCCCATGGACCTGGATGGAAATGGCACTCCTGATGTTTCCTTTGTTACATCAACACCTGCAACACCACAGACCGGCGTAACCTACTTTGTAATTGACGGAAAGATATCTAAACTCTCAAATGGTTCCTCAGGGCATGTGATCTGGGGCGCTAACGAAGCCCGTAAGTTTGATGATAAAAAATATCTTTATCCCATTTCCAATGCAGATATGGTACTTAATCCCAACCTGGTTCAAACCCCGGGTTGGTAATGATATTGCTATAAGATCATGAATTAAACTTGTTGACGCTTTTTCCTTGGGGTCAACAAGTTTGTCTTAAAGTATAAAGCCCGGGTAGTGGCCCGCTAATTATCAGCATGAAATTTCTAAAATCACTTGTTTGGTCCGTCGTATTGGGTTTAAACTGCAATTGCAGCTCAAAAGCACCGCAATATTTTGAGAATACGTTACCAGCGAAAAACGAAGTTAAAAAGACGGAGCTGTCCATTATGAGTTATAACATTCACCATTGCAGCCCTGTAGATAATCCGGGTCTTATCGATGTATCGGCTATTGCTAAAATTATTAAAAACTCGGGTGTGGAACTGGCCGGACTGCAGGAGGTTGATGTAAACAACAGGCGATCGGGGATCAATCTTGATCAGGCTGCTAAACTCGGGGAACTAACCGGAATGTATTTTTATTTCTCCAAAAGTATTGACTACAACGGGGGATCTTATGGCACGGCCATTCTTTCCAAGTATGCTATTTCCGTAAAGCAAACCATCAGGCTTCCAATGGCTGAAGGTACAGAGCAACGAACATTGTCTGTCGTTACTGTAACACTTCCCGACGGTAAAAACATTTGTATGGCCAATACGCACCTGGATTATTCATCCGACGCAAACGCTCTTGCGCAGGTGAAAATCATTGCCGAGACATTGAAAGAAGTAAAAGACCCGGTATTTATTACGGGAGACTTCAATATGGTACAAAATAGTAATACCATTCGCTATCTGAACCAACATTATAGTTCTACTTGTGAGGGAAGCTGTCCGGCAACTTTTCCGTCGGATTACCCAAAGAATGCTATTGACTTTATATTCTATTCCAAACCCCAGAAAATGCAAGTATACCTGCACGAAGTGCTCAATGAACCTATTGCTTCCGATCACAGACCGGTTATAGCAAAATTAGCCTGGTAAACCCCAATTGTTACGACTATACTATTCTCCGGCTTTCTGTAAAACCAGTCGCCGGTTTTGTATAATAATTATTTTTCTTTTTGTAAAACTTTAATCACTTTCGAATGGCTTTTAGTTCCATCCAGGTCTACCTGTGTGATCCGGATGTATAAGTTATCCTTAGCAGTAGCCAACCCGGTTGTTTTATTGCATGATAGAATTGCGATCAAAACCAGGGCCATCAATACAGCAGGGCTTTTTCGGCGTTTGTTGCCCAGTGGCAAAGTTGCAAGGAGGGCCAACAGTGCTGCTGCTGCAAGCGCCTGTTCAGCGGCTATTGAAAATTGATAATCAAGTGATGTATCTGAATTGCCGTTCACTGCGCGTGATTTTAGTTCACCCAATTCCGTGAAGCTAATACCATCTTGTGAACCTTCAATGATGAAATAATCGTTACCTTTCTCCTGCATAGTACTAAAATGAACAGAAAGCTTACCACCTTCAATAGTTGCAGCAATAGGCCCGAAAGAAACCGGCAGCGCAGCGGAAGTACTAAAGCGTAAAAAGTCTGAGGTAGTAGCGGGTTCCCTGACGGTGCCATCAAGGCTTCCAGGAATTACGCCTTGCGCATCTGCAAGAGCTGTTCTTGTAAATGTGAGGTAATAATCGGTATTACTTTGCAGGGTTTGAACAGGGTCAATTACAATCGTGCTGGTACCCGAACCACTAACCCTGGCACTATTAGCAGTGATAGTTTCAAAAATGCTATTGTCGGCAATTCGCCTGATTTGAAAAGAACCTGTACCGGCGAAGACAGGTTTTGAAAAATTGAGGGTTATATTGGTTCCCCGCACAATACTGGCGGCACCATTTGCCGGGATGGATGATTGCAGCCGTGGCGGCGTTCCGTTATTCCTGGCAAAAAAATCGTTACCGGCATTGGCAAGCCGCGACCAGATATCGATGTCTCCGTCTCCATCCATGTCGGCCAGGCTCATAGCTGTATTGGAAGTAATATTGGCGGGAACCGTGGAAATACCAGAAAAGGGATTGGGACTGGGCGTTGAAAAAGAGCTTCCGTTATTGTTCTGCAGGTATACCGGAGATCCGCCGGGCCCTGTAAGGTAAAAAATATCTGCCAGGCCATCGCCATTAAGGTCACCCACCTTAACCGTACCTACTGAAGCCGGTTCATAGTCCATTCCCGGAAGTGCTGTAGCTGCAACATAGGTTCCGTTATCATTACGGAGGTAAACATCGTTGTTAGATCCCTGGACACGAACCCATATGTCCGGGTCGCCGTCTCCGTCAAAATCTGCAATATCGCCATTCGCATTCAGGGTTGTACCGGGGGGTGTTGAGGTCAAGAACGCGGCAAATGGGTTGGATGCGGGTGTGCTGAAGGAGGTTCCATTATTGTTTTGAATATAAACGATGGGACCGCCAACGGAACTAGTGTAAATAATATCGGGCAGGCCGTCCTGGTTGATGTCATCTACTTTAACGGTGCCGGAGCCTGCGGCAGGGCTGTACTCCATACCGGCAGGCAGTGCAACAAATGTAAAAGTAGATCCATTGTTACGGAAATAAATGTCATTGTTATCCCCATGTATCCGGATCCATATATCCAGATCACCATCTCCATCGAAGTCCGCAACACTCGAGGACGCGTTGAAGACGGTGCCTGTGGGAGGATTGGTGGCCAGGGCTCCGAATGGATGAGTAGGAGGTGTGCTGAAAGAAACCCAGTTAAAGTTCTGAAAATAGCTGATACCTTCCCCGGTTATGGCATATACAAAATCCGGGTAGCCGTCATTATTGAAGTCGGCTACCTGCACAGCCCCATTGCCGCTTGCACCCGCGTAATCCATTCCGGCGGGTAAGGTGGTGGCAGAAAATGTAACCTGGGACCAGGCAGGAGTGGTGTAGCCGGTTAATAAAACGATGCCAATAGTTGTTAAAACAGAGGTTCGTACTGACGCAGATAATTGCGTAAAAGCTTGTTTAGAGGATTTTAAAAAAATCATGTTAGTGAGATTTGGTAGCGTTGTTATAAGTGGTTCTCAGGGCTCATGGTTTAAAGAGCATGCGAATATAAACTTAATTGGCCACAATTAACTATTTGCATAGGAGTTATAAACTTCATTATATCGTGGATGAATGTATAATACCCTTTCCCGCTACGTAGCATCAGGTGCTGATTACTTGTTTTTGCATAACTTTACAGAATGAGAATGACAGTAATGCTATAACCGTCTTATCCGCCTGAATCCGAGGCAATCCGTTAATACGTTTTATTAACGGAAATTATCATTTATTCAACTATATTATCATATCTAAGCCGGCAGGTAAGCGGACAGTAAATGTCGTGATGCCGGCTTATTAAAGCTTTTATATGGCAGCGCTTTTAAATACAACGCAAATCGGGAATTTCATGCACAATGGCTTTATCCGCATTGATAGTGCTTTTCCCCGTACCCTGGCGGAAACAGTGGTCGATATTTTATGGAAAGATCTTCCTTTTGACAGGTATGATCCATCTACCTGGACCGAACCGGTGTTCAGGCTGGGTATGTATACAGGTATCCCGTTCGTCAGGTCGGTTAATAGTCCTGAATAACACGCAATCTTCGATCAATTGGCTGGGGCAGGTAATTGGATTGCGCCTCAAAGCGTAGGGACATTTCCCGTTCGTTTTCCCACGATTCAACAACCAGCAGATACCGGTAAGCATGTAGACGCCGGATTTCCGGGAGAGGTGCCGGAAAATTATATGGAATGGCGTATCAATATTAAATCAAAGGGCAGGGCCTTATTAATGTTAGTATTGTATTCGGATATTGGTGAGAAGGATGCGCCCACCATTATATACAGCGGTTCTCACCTGGATGTTGCAAGGCTTCTTGCAGATAAGGGAGATGCGGGCTTATCCTTTTTAGAACTGGCAGGTGAGTTAGACAACTTACCTGAGCGACAGCAGGAGTTGGCTACAGGAAAAGCGGGCACTATCTATTTATGCCACCCGTTTTTAGTGCATGCAGCCCAGTCACATAACGGAACCCGTCCTAAATTTATGGCGCAACCTCCTTTACTATTAAAAAGGAATTATTAATTGATGATACAGCAGACCATCTTTCTCCCGTAGAACAGGCTATCCGGATGGCGTTGCGCCAGTAAAGGTTAAAAACAACTTTGATCTGTTTTTACTTCAATCTAATGCGGGGGTATATAGTGAGTGCAGGTTATTAAATAAATCGCTGTTTCCCTGAAGAATGGCGCTGTTAATCTTGCCGGTTGTGGAAGGCCTTAACAGCTCTTCAAAGGTTTCCCGGCCCCGGATTGCAAACGAGCCGGCAGCACTCAATTAGCTGGGTTTTTTAAGAGGTCGTCTCAAAAGTATGAGGCGACCTTTTTTCGTTTTTGGAGGCGGCCTACTCAGGATGGTACCTAAGTGAATGTTTTTTTGGGAGAAAG
>JBCNOR010000009.1:0-22810 GCA_039593785.1 Niabella sp.
TGTGGCGTAGCGGATCGGGGTACCAGTATGAAGATACCGTAGTTTATGCTTTTGCGCATACCAGCAAAGGCCATTGGAATCTTTGCTATGTACCGCTGATTGCAGTAAGTGGGCAAGTACAGCCTAAAGCATATTATTCTCCTTTTAGCCATACCCGTGAATCTGCAAGTCCGGGCTATTACCAGGTATACCTGGATAAATATGATATCAATGCTGAAGTGACTTCAACCCTGCGTTGTGCTTTTCATAAATATACTTATAAAAACGGGAGGGGGAAGAAGTTGCTGGCTGATCTCGCACGTTCTAACGAAAGAGTGAATGAGTGGAAGATTGAGAAAAAGAATGATAGCGTTTTTACAGGTAATCAGAAAACGGGTGCTGATTTTTATTTCTACGCCATTTCCAATCATAAGATCCGGAATGTGGAATCGGTGAAAGACGGCGATGCAGAAGTGAGTATTGTTAATTATATAGATAAAGAAAAGAACGATCCCCTTGAAGTAAAAGTCGGCTTCTCTTATGTAAGTGTTGATAATGCCCGCATGAACCTGGAAGCGGAAATGGCAACTAAAAGTTTTGAACAGGTTCGAACTGAAGCCACGCATACCTGGGAAACATTGCTATCTAAAATAGAAGTATCAGGTGGTACCGGGGATCAGAAAGAAACTTTCTATTCAACCTTGTACCGGTCGTTCTTATGGCCCATTTTGTTAAGCGATGTCAATGGCGCCTTTAGAAACGCAAGAGGGGAAGTGGTCAACAAAGGGTTCCGGTATTTCAGTGATCCTTCTTTCTGGGATGACTATCGCAATAAACTCATCCTGCTGGGCATGCTGTCTCCCGATGTGGCCGCCGATGTCATTAAGTCCATTACCGACAGGGGAGAAATAAGGGGTTTCATGCCTACCTTCTTTCATGGAGACCATGCATCTGTTTTCGTGGCAGGTAGCTATTTACGCGGGATCAAAAACTTTGATGTAAAGAAGTCCTATCAACTATTATTGAATAATGCCTTCGTCGATGGTAACGGAGGCCGTCCTCATCTGAAGGAATATATGGAAAGAGGCTGGATATCAGAAATGGATGTAGACCATCCCAGGTTAGAAACAGTTGCCAAAGCAGCGGTTACCAAAACACAGGAATATGCTTACGACGATTACGCTACCGCTTTATTAGCACAGGCACTGGGAGATACGAAAAACTACCAGGCATTGATGAAGCGAACAGATAGTTACAAACATCTTTTTGATCCTGCTACTCAGTTAATGCGCGGCCGCCTGGCAAACGGCGAATGGATAACTCCCTTTAACCCGGAGCAACCTTATTTTGAATATATGTACCGCGAGGCAAACGGATGGCAATCCACTTTCTTTGCACCGCATAAGCCGGAAGCCTTTATAGCACTGTATCCCAGCAAAGCGGCTTTTGAGAAAAAGCTGGACTCGTTGTTCAGTATTCCATGGAAAGGATATGAGGCGCATAATATCACTACTTTTATCGGGCAGTATTGTCATGGCAACCAGCCGGGTCATAGTTCACCTTATCTCTACTATTTTGTAGGAAAGCAGGAAAAAGCGCAAAAAATATTAAACCTCATCATGAGTAAATACTATCGTATGGGACCCGAGCGTTTGGCGTATTCAGGTATGGACGATGCGGGTGAAATGTCGGCCTGGTATGTAATGAACGCATTGGGATTGTATACCTATTCACCGGCGGATCCGGAATACCTGGTAACGGTGCCTTTGTTCGATAAAGTGCGGTTTGACCTGCAGGGGAAAAAGTTTACGATCACTAAAAAGGGCAACGGGGAACGAATTCAAAGTATTACCTACGGAGGCAGGGCTGTTAAAGGCTATTTTATAAAACATGACCAGTTGCAGCAGGGAAAGGAGTTGGTTATAGAAACCAATAGATAATAAGCTAAAAACGACAAATAAAAGATATATGAATATTTGGGGTATTGACCTGGGAGGTACTAAAATAGAATGTGCCGTATTGGATGCTGACAGTTTATCTGTTATCGAACGTCAGCGGATACCAACGGAAGCAGATAAGGGGTATGATCATATTCTTTCACAGATAAAAAAACTGATTGAACAGGTATCTCAAAAAACTGGTGAGAGTCCGTCAAGGATAGGCCTGGCAACACCGGGCGTATTAGAGCCTGAATCGCAAACTATGAAGAATTGCAATACCACCTGTATGAACGGCCGGAGAATGCAGGAAGACCTGGAGCGGGTATTGGGTATTCCTGTCCGGTTGGCTAATGATGCAAATTGTTTTGCATTGGCTGAAGCCCTGATGGGAGCCGGCAAAGAGTACCCTGATGCGGAAGTGGTTTGGGGAATTATTATGGGTACGGGTGTTGGTGGCGGTTTGGTGGTAAATCAAAGAATCATTAACGGGCATCATGGCATTGGCGGAGAATGGGGACATAATATATTAGAAGAGGATGGAGAATTATGTTACTGCAGTAAAAAGGGCTGTGTTGAAATGGTTATTTCCGGTCCGGCGCTTGAGCGAGCCTATGAAAAGTTAAGTGGTACGCCACTGAAGCTGAACCTTATTGTAGAAAGACACCTGTCAGCTGCAGATGCACATGCAAGTGCAGTTGTTGAACGGTTGTTGGAGAACTTTGGTAAAGCCATATCCTCTGTAATCAATATTATTGACCCTGGTTTGATAATAATTGGAGGCGGTGTAGGTAATATTGATTTGCTGTATACCGAAGGATATGAACGCATAAAAAAGTATATTTTTAATAACGGGCAGCTCACCACGCCTATACGTAAACCCGTTTTAGGTGATAGCGCAGGTGTATTTGGAGCTGCCTTACTTTGGAACTGACCACTAAAATAATAACCGATAAAAAGATCGATATGAATCGAAAGACATTTCTTCAAAATACAAGTGTGCTGGGGGCCGGCCTGGCGTTGAATAAATTTTCTTTTGCACAAGCCTCGCAGGGTTTTCCCGAAGTGCGTTGGCCGGTGGCCAAAAGACATTTTAAGAGCGATGCAATTGAAAATGCTATTAAGACTTTTCAGTCGAAGGTTGCAAACAAGGAATTGGGATGGTTGTTTAATAACTGTTTCCCCAATACCCTGGATACCACGGTTTTTTACAGTGAGAAAAATGGCAAACCGGATACTTATGTCATTACAGGGGATATTGATGCCATGTGGTTAAGGGATAGTTCGGCACAGGTGTTCCCTTACCTGCAATTTACCAGGCAGGATAAAAACCTTCAGAAATTAATTGCAGGTGTGATCAATAAGCAGGTTGAGTTTATTTTGAAAGACCCCTATGCAAATGCTTTTTATAATGATGAAAGCAAAATAAGCAAATGGAAAGAGTCTGATATTACCGATATGAAGCCTGGCGTTCATGAAAGAAAATGGGAAATAGATTCGCTGTGCTACCCAATCAGGCTGGCGTATCATTATTGGAAAGCTACAGGAGATACCACGCCATTTGGTAACGATTGGAAAGGCTCCCTGCTTCTTACCCTGAGAACTTTTAGAGAACAACAGCGCAAGAACGATTTAGGACCGTATAAATTTCAAAGAAAAACAGAATTTGCCACGGATGGTATACCAATGAATGGGTATGGTTATCCCGCCAAACCCAATGGTTTGATTTGTTCCATGTTCAGGCCAAGCGACGATGCCACGGTGTATGCTTACCTGATACCGTCTAATTTTTTTGCGGTAACAAGTCTGAAGCAGGCATCGGAAATGGTAAATACTATTAGTAAGGATGCGGCATTGGCTAATGAACTTTCAAACCTTGCTGAAGAAGTTCAAATCGCTCTTCAAAAGTATGCCACTACAACACATCCGTATTTTGCTAAGATTTATGATTTTGAAGTGAACGGCTTTGGTAGTTATAATCTGATGGATGATGCCAATGTGCCCAGCTTACTGGCAATGCCTTATCTCGGTGGTGTTGCGGCCTCTGACCCTGTATACAAGAATACACGAAATTATGTATGGTCAACTGAAAATCCGTTTTTCTTTAAGGGCAGCCAGGCCGAAGGTATCGGCGGGCCGCATGTAGGCCTGGATATGGTATGGCCCATGAGTATTATTATGAAGGCATTAACTTCCAATAATGATAAAGAAATTAAATGGAGTATTGATACATTAAGAAAAACACATGGGGGCACCGGCTTTATGCATGAATCTTTTCATAAAGATGACTCTAAAAAATTTACGCGTGAGTGGTTTGCCTGGGCCAATACCCTGTTTGGTGAATTGCTTTGGAAAACCTTTAAAGAGAAACCGCATTTGCTGTCGTAACCATAGTTCCGGATTGTTGATAGTGAACACTAAAAAAATAAACTGATGAATTTGTCTAAAAATATAGTAGTAGCCGCATTACTTCTATTGACGGGGGTAGTTAAGGCGCAGAATCCCATCGATTATGTAAATCCTTTAATGGGCACACTGTCTAAATTTGAACTTTCCAACGGAAATACATACCCTGCTATTGGCATGCCCTGGGGAATGAACCTCTGGACACCCCAAACCGGTCGTATGGGAGACGGTTGGGCCTATAAATACCAGGACGATAAAATAACCGGTTTTAAACAAACCCATCAACCTTCTCCCTGGATGAACGATTATGGGTATTTTGCTATTATGCCTGTTACAGGCAAAATGCGTTTTAAAGAGCAGGACCGGGCCAGCTGGTTTTCTCATAAAGCCGAAATAGCACAACCTCACTATTATAAAGTGTACCTCGCTGATGCTGATGTTACGACGGAAATTGCTCCAACCGAAAGAGCAGCATGCTTTCGTTTTACATTTCCACAAACAGATAGCGGCTATGTGATAATAGATGCCATCGATCGCGGCTCTTATGTAAAAATTATTCCATCAGAAAATAAGATCATCGGTTATAGTACCCGCAATAGTGGCAGCGTACCCGAGAATTTTAAAAACTATTTCATTATTCAGTTCGATAAAAAATTCGATTATAAGGCCACATGGGATGAAGATAAATTTTCGAACAAGGAAGAGATGAAAAGCAAACATGCCGGTGCGGTTATAGGCTTTAAAGGATTGAAACGTGGCGATGTGGTAAACGCAAAAATAGCATCTTCCTTTATCAGTTTCGAACAAGCTGAGCTGAACCTGAAGTCAGAAATTGGTAATAAGGATTTTGAAGCTGTTAAAGCAAACGGTGCAAAAGAATGGGGTAATGTACTGGGGCGTGTGAAGGTGTCAGGGGGTACAGAAGAGCAGATGCGCACTTTTTATTCCTGTTTATACCGAATGGTGTTTTTCCCATTGAGGATGTATGAGAAAGATGCTTCAGGGAAAATCGTACATTATAGTCCATACACAGGAAAGGCTGAGCCAGGTTATAAATTTGCGGGTACCGGTTTCTGGGATACCTTCAGAGCTTTATATCCTTTTCTTCATTTTGTTTATCCTTCCATTGCAAAAGAAATGCAGCAGGGGTTGATCAGCGATTTTAAGGAAGGAGGCTGGTTGCCTGAGTGGTCTTCGCCTGGTTACCGCGCTGTAATGGTGGGCAACAATTCTGCGTCCGTTGTATCTGATGCTTATTTGAAAGGACTGCGCGGATATGATGCTGAAACCTTATGGCAGGCGTTGGTACATGGTGCCAACAATGAGGGGCCCCAGGCTACGGGAAGAAGAGGCGTGGAGTATTATAATCGCCTGGGCTATGTACCCAACAATGTTAAGATCAGTGAAAATGTAGCGCGTTCCCTGGAGTATGCTTACGACGATTATGCCATTTATGCTTTTGGAAAAGCGATAGGTAAGCCTGCGGTAGAAACAGATGTTTATAAAAAGCGCGCGATGAATTATAAAAAGCTGTTTGACCCCGAAACCTTATTGATGCGCCCTAAAAATGAAGATGGTAGTTTTCACACACCTTTCAATCCGTATTCATGGGGTGGTGCTTTCACAGAGGGCAACAGCTGGCATTATTCGTGGAGCGTATTCCAGGATATCGAAGGATTAAAGCAGTTGATGGGCGGCGATAAAATGTTTGTACGGATGTTGGATTCTGTATTTGTTATGCCGCCTGACTTTGGTGATTATTCTTACTACGGTTCAGTGATACATGAAATGAGAGAGATGCAAATCACGAATATGGGACAATACGCGCATGGTAATCAGCCCATCCAGCATATGACTTATTTATACAATTATGCCGGCCAGCCCTGGAAGTCGCAATATTGGATAAGAGAAGTAATGGATAAATTGTATAATCCTTCCGCTGATGGCTATTGTGGCGATGAGGACAATGGGCAAACTTCGGCCTGGTATGTATTCTCAGCATTGGGTTTTTATCCGGTTACCCCCGCAAGTACGCAATATGTTTTAGGAACTCCTTTATTTAAAAAAGCAGAGGTGACATTTGAAAGCGGGAATAAGCTGGTTATTAATGCACCACAAAACAGTGCAGCAAATCGCTACGTTCAATCTGTTTCAATAAACGGGAAAAGCAGCACGAAGAATTATCTGGATCATTTTGAGCTGTTAAAAGGAGGCACTATCCAAATAGGGATGAGTGCAAAACCTAATAAAGCAAGAGGTATTACTACAACCGACTATCCTTTTTCTATGAGCACGGCAGATTGATAAGAAATGCGCATCAGGGGTACTGCCTTCTTTATTTCACCCTTTCAGGGTTTATTGCAACTCCGTATACCTTCTGCCATAGTAGTTGCAACCCTTCGGGTTTCAAGGAAACGTTTCTTGAAAAATACCTTCATGTCACAAGCCTTGTCATCAACCAAAGCATGTTACCTGCCACTGCACGGCTAATTGTGAAGGAATGACATTGACATAGAACGGGAATTAAACGATCGACATATTAACCCCTGAAGGGGCGATAGTATAATCCCCGGCGCCGGCCGGGGAAAAACAAAACATATAACTATAAGGCCCCGTAGAGGTCGAATGTGATGACCGCAGATGGGAATATAGGCGACTGCTCATGAAATATGGTGTTGAATTTGATGGAAAAAATTTATTATGAAACGATGTTCGGCCCCGAAGGGGCCGGGCGCTACGCCACCTGTAGCCCTTCATCATGGCGGAGGGCATGCAGGCAGGACCCTTCTGGCCGGACAGGCTTATTTTCATTTGTAACAGCAAATCAATTCCATCGGGAA
This sequence comes from Niabella sp., assembly GCA_039593785.1. GTDB lineage: Bacteria > Bacteroidota > Bacteroidia > Chitinophagales > Chitinophagaceae > Niabella. The sequence goes on from JBCNOR010000009.1 coordinate 7,163, forward strand.
GGATAGAATCAGTGGCTAAATGATATTGTTCCGTTTCAATAATTGCAGGCGTTTTAAAACATCTGCTTTACACTTTATACATACGGTTAGCCGAATTGATATACTCCAGCGGGTCAAAGGTTTTGTCAAAAGACTCCTGTAATTCTTTCATCTTTATCTCCAGGTCTTTAACCCTTGCACCCAGTTGCGGATCAGCTTTATATTTATCAAATAGCTCCTTATACTTTAACAGGTTCTGGCTGATCCTGAAAGTGACCTGGCCAAATCTTTGCTTCAAAGACTGTACATCGTTCATTTGCACATATGCTTTTTGACGCCAGTCCTTTGGATTCTTTGTTCTTTCTTCGCTTACAAATTTTGCGGCTTCATCTCTCAGGCGGGTAAGATATTGATACCTTTTTTCCGCATCATTTTCCTTTGAAAAATTAGCCTGGAAGTCGGCAGGCGAGGTTTTGATAATGGAAAGGTTTTCTTTTAAGGATTTATCGTATTTGCCTTGAAGGTCCTGCAATTCGGCTGTGATTGACTCCCATTCATTTTCAATGCGGTCATTATCATAATTAAACTGGCTGATCTTCATGGTCAGCGTCAGCATTTGCTCGCTTTGTTCTTTCAGCGCCTTTTCTTTTTTACCGATGTTGTCAATATAAGTCGTCATGCTTGAGAACAGGGCAGAAGTAATAGGTCCCGTTACCGGTGCGCCCTTGGTAAAATTACCTGCAAAGCTCAACAGGTTACTGGTGACATTCAGCACCGGGCTTTCTGCTTTTTTCTCCTTAACATAAGCCGCGTATTGGTTATACCACTTCGTATAGCCATCATAATTCATCGGGTTACCCGTTTCGCTCAAAGCATTAAAAAAAGACTTGGTAGAATTGAATAACAGAAGCGGTTTTATTTCTCTGTCCATGGATACCAGGTTTACCATCGCTGACTGATAATTGGCCTGGAAAAGATTCAACTCGTTTTGCTCGATCGCTTTTTGCTTTTCTTCAACAGCTTGTACCCGTTGTTGTAATTTATCTGCTTTGTCATTGGCATCTCTCGATTGTGCTATAGATTTATCAAGACTGGATAAGCGTTGATCCAGTTTGGTAACGGTCGAGTCCAGCATTTTATTGCGGCTGTCGAAATTATTCTGAATATCATTTAATACTTTGTCACGCAGGTTTATTTCACGCTTTATACTGTCTATTTGAGCAAAGCAATTGGTTGTAAATAATACGAGTATTGGCAAGAGTAGCTGTTTCATCTGCATATCTTTAGTTTTTAATTTAGTTGCTCCGTCAAATATAGGCAGGAGCCACAAAATGCCTGATAATTATAAGGCATTTTAAGAGAGCATGCTTACAACAAGCAAATAATCCGCCAGTTTTACCTTTGATAATGGCTTATATAGCTTTTTACAGGTCTGTTTCAACTACTTACAGGGAATATTTGTTGGATAAAGAGCTAAAGTTTTCTTTTCCTGTTACCTTTGTTTTTCATTAAAACCGGTATGATTATGAGCGTGAAAAAAGATCTTTTTGAAAGCCCGGACTACTTTAAAGTAGACGAGCTATTGAGTGAAGAGCAAATAATGATACGCGATGCCGTACGGTCTTATGTAAAAAAAGAGATAACTCCGGTTATTGAAGCATATGCCCAACGGGCGGAATTTCCTCAACAGATCGTAAAACAATTGGGAGACCTGGGATGCTTTGGACCTACGGTGCCTGCAACGTATGGGGGCGGGGGGCTGGATTACATCAGTTATGGATTGATGATGCAGGAACTTGAAAGGGGCGATAGCGGGGTGCGTTCAACCGCTTCGGTACAAGGTTCATTGGTGATGTATCCCATTTATGCCTATGGCAGCGAAGAACAGAAACAAAAATATTTGCCCAGGCTGGCCAGTGGAGAATGGCTGGGATGTTTCGGGTTAACCGAACCGGATCATGGCAGTGATCCCGGCGGTATGTTGACGAATTTTAAAACTGAGGGGGATGTTGTTATTTTAAACGGCAGCAAAATGTGGATCAGCAACGCACCTTTTGCGCAGGTAGCAGTGGTATGGGCTAAAGATGAACAGGGCGATGTATACGGGTTGATTGTTGAACGCGGTATGGAGGGTTTTAGCACGCCCACTACACACAATAAATGGAGTTTAAGGGCTTCGGCTACCGGTGAGCTGGTGTTTGATAATGTTAGAGTGCCAAAGGAGAATATATTACCGGGAGTAAAAGGATTGAAAGGACCTTTGAGCTGTTTGACTAAAGCCCGCTATGGCATAGCATGGGGGGTGGTTGGGGCCGCAATGGATTGCTACGACACCGCGTTACGTTACGCCCAACAACGGCAGCAGTTTGGAAAGCCTATAGCTGCTTTCCAGTTGCAACAAAAAAAGCTGGCAGAAATGGTAACAGAAATCACCAAGGCGCAATTATTGAACTGGCGGCTGGGGGTATTGATGAATGAAGGTAAGGCAACACCTCAACAGGTAAGTATGGCCAAAAGAAATAGCTGCGAGATCGCTACCCATATCTGCCGCGATGCACGGCAGGTTTTGGGCGGTATGGGTATCACAGGAGAGTATCCTGTAATGCGGCACATGATGAACCTTGAAAGTGTAATTACTTATGAAGGTACACATGACATACATTTGCTGATCACCGGGCTGGATATTACCGGTGAAAATGCATTTAAGTAAAGATAATAGTTGACGGATGATAGAGGGTAGTTGAAAGGTGATATTAGTAATAATTGTGCAGGATGGTAACATCTTGTATCCAACATTCAGTATCCAATATCCGGCATCTGTCAACCCTGTTAAAATTTTAAGAAACAATGCGAATTTATCTGATAGGTTTTATGGGCGTGGGAAAAACGCATTGGGGCAAGCTGCTTGGCAAAAAGTTAGGCATCCCTTTTTTTGACCTCGACGAATTGATTGAGAACGACGAAGGGAGGTCCATAGCTGAAATGTTTGAAGACAAGGGAGAAGAATATTTCCGGATGAAGGAACGCGAAATATTACACCTGGTAAGTGAAAGTCACGAGTCAATGGTATTATCCTGTGGTGGTGGCGCCCCCTGCTTTTTTAATAATATAGATTATATGAACGAAAAAGGCGTGACCGTTTGGATTGATACTCCGTTCGAAATACTGCTCGGCCGGCTCAGACAGGGAAAAGACAAACGCCCGCTTCTTAAAAGCCTCGATGACGAACAATTAAAAGCTTACATTGTTAAGAAAAACGGCGACCGGAGAATTTTTTATGAACGGGCCAGGGTGCGGATCGACGACCGGGATGCCAGGGTGGACGATTTTATAAAAGCTGTTTTTGAGCAAACAGGAGAAAATAAAGAAGATTGATTAATAATGTGAAGCGTCGGCTACTTGGTTTATAAAAACTGAATCGATAAGGCTCTACCCTTCGGTATCGCGCATCAAATATCACGTATCCTGCATCTATTATCGCGTATTTAAACACAATATTTCATGCATAAATTATACCTCACACTAGGCAGCGTTTTGGCAGGTCTTGGTGTTATTTTAGGGGCTTTTGGTGCCCATGGTCTCAAAGCAGCGGCCCCTGAATCTGTTCCCACCTTTCAAACCGGGGTGCAATACCAGATGTATCATGCGTTTGCCTTATTAATTGTCGGGATCCTTTTTGAGAAATTTCCTTTTAAACCAATGAATTGGGCAGGCGTCTGCTTCTTGATAGGGATCCTTTTATTTTCAGGTTCTTTATACGCTTTGTCGCTTTTAAAAGCAACCGGTAAAGTTGGCCTTGGTGGTATCGGGATCATTACACCTATTGGCGGTCTTTTTTTCGTTGTTGGCTGGATTTGTTTTGTTATGGCATTGCTGAAAAAATAACAGCAACTAAGATTTTTCGAAAATTAATGGACCAGGCTCGCGGAATCATTCCCCGGAGCCTGGTTTTTAATATTTCTCCAAAGTAGTCCTCAAAGGAGTTCTTCGAACCTTCGGACAACTTTCCAACCTTCCTTATCTTTGCTTTTATGACGAATAAGAGTAAATCGAAGAGCAAAAAACCGACAGCCAGGGCAAAAGATTCTGTTGCACCCTTTGTTGAAGAAAAGGCCGAGCGGATAAAGCTAAAGCAGCTGGCTAAAGACGAGCGTACCTGGAAGATTGTAGGATTAACCTCCCTATTGATATCTATATTCCTGATTATTGCATTTGTATCCTATTTTTTTACCTGGAGGCAGGACCAGGCAAGCGTTTCGCGTGGAATTGAAATTCTGGCGGATGTGGACACTACGGCAAATAACCTTTTGGGCAAAACCGGGGCTATAGTAGCAAACCTGTTCATTTTTAAATTATTCGGTGTTGCCTCCTTATTGGTTTGCACTTTTTTCTTCGTGGTCGGTGTAAATCTGCTATGGCGCAGGCGTGTTTTTTCTATATGGCGTAACCTGAAATACGTTACACTGGGCATGCTGGCAGTTTCAACTATTTTGGCATTCATTTTACGAAAAGAAGAATTCAGCTGGGGCGGCGGTGTTGGAAATGTGATCAGCGACTGGCTACTGACTTCACTGGGTTTTGTAGGTGCATCTGCGATTCTTTTATTAATTGTAGTGGCCTACCTGATCTGGCAGTTCAATCCTGTATTTGCATTTCCAAAAAAATTAACCCGGGCTGCAGCAATGCCTGCTGAGACCGACGCAGAAGAAACACTTAAGGATGCGCTTCCTTTAGCGGAGCATGACTTTGTGAAGGAAGAAGAAAAAGAGCCGGTTAAACAAAAAATAGCGCCACTGGATGCAGCCACCCTGATTGTAGATGAAGAGGCAGAAAAGCCGAAACATAAAATAGGACTTATAGAAAAAGAAGAGACGGCCGTTAAAGAAGAAGCGAAAGGCTTTGAAGGTATCACTGTACTGAAGCCCGAAGCAAGGATCCATTTTGATGAGCCTGAACCTGAGCCGGAGCTAAAGAAAGAGCTTGAAATTGAGAAACCTAAACCTGCGCCTAAACCTGTAGCAACAACAGGTGCGCTGAAGTTGGAAATAAATGATGCTCCGCTGCCCAAGACAGAGGAAGAAGAAAAAGTAACTACTCCGGTTGAAAAATCGAAAGCATATGAGCCAACACTGGATCTCAGGGATTACCAACACCCGACACTGGATTTGCTGGCGTCCTATGGTTCTGAAAAAGTAGAGCATGATCCGGAAGAGCTGGAGAATAACAAAAACCAGATCATAACTACTTTACGCAATTATGATATAGAAATCCAGCGCATCAGTGCTACCATCGGCCCAACGGTTACTTTATATGAGATAGTGCCCGCCGCAGGTGTTCGTATTTCACGCATTAAAAATCTGGAAGATGATATAGCATTAAGCCTTTCAGCTCTGGGTATTCGTATCATTGCTCCTATACCGGGTCGAGGTACTATTGGTATCGAGGTGCCTAATGCCAAAAAGAGCATTGTGAGTATGAAGACCTTACTTTCTTCCGATAAATACCAAAACAGCGCTCATTCATTACCCATCGCTCTCGGTAAGAAAATAGATAACGAACTGTTTATTGTAGATCTGGCAACCATGCCTCACTTACTAATGGCAGGTGCTACGGGGCAAGGTAAATCGGTTGGAATCAACGCTATTCTGGTATCACTGCTGTATAAAAAGCATCCTTCACAATTGAAGTTTGTTTTGGTAGATCCCAAAAAAGTGGAGTTAAGCATTTATAGCCATATCGAAAGTCATTTCCTGGCCAAGCTTCCTAACGAGGAAGAAGCGATCATCACCGATACTAAAAAAGTGATCAATACGCTTAACGCGCTTTGTATTGAAATGGATAACCGGTACGATCTGCTGAAAGAAGCAGGTTGCAGGAACATCAAAGAATACAATACCAAGTTTACTTCCCGGAAATTAAATCCGGAAAAAGGACATCAGTTCCTACCGTTTATCGTATTGGTAGTAGATGAGTTCGCCGACCTGATTATGACGGCCGGCAAGGAGGTAGAAATGCCCATTGCGCGTTTGGCCCAGTTGGCCCGTGCGGTAGGTATTCACCTGATTATAGCTACGCAGAGACCGTCCGTTAATATAATCACTGGTACCATTAAAGCTAACTTCCCCGCACGTGTAGCCTTTAAAGTGAGTAGTAAAATTGATAGTCGTACCATACTTGATGCGGGTGGGGCAGAACAGCTTATTGGTAAGGGAGATATGCTGATTAGCCTGAATGGTGAAATAGCCAGGTTACAGTGTGCTTTTGTAGATACTCCCGAAGTGGATAAGGTAGTAGAGTTTATAGGTTACCAGGAAGGATATCCGCAGGCTTTCTTATTGCCGGAGTACGTGGATGAAAAAGAACTGGAAAGCGGTGACTTCGATCTGGGAGACAGGGATTCTCTATTTGAGGAAGCTGCCAGGCTGATTGTGGCCAACCAGATTGGTTCTACTTCTCTTTTACAAAGAAGGATGAAGCTGGGGTATAATCGTGCGGGCCGTTTAATGGATCAATTGGAAAGCGCCGGCATTGTTGGGCCCAACCAGGGCAGTAAGGCCCGCGAAGTGTTGATTAAAACGGATGCAGATCTGCAACAACATCTTGAAATGTTGGGATAGTGGTTGTATTATCTGTCAACTATCACTTGTCATCTGTTAAAACTTCTCAATTATGTTAATTAATGTTAACCACCGCACCACGGCATGAAAATTGGCGTCTTACTGTAAATAATTAAAAAATAGAAAATTTTAAAAATTGAATATGAAGAAATTGTATATCACCGGAGCTGTTCTGTTCATGTCTGTGTTTTCGTTTGCGCAGCAAAAAGATCCTAAAGCAAAAGCAATATTGGATGAGGTAAGTGCAAAATTTAAAACGTATAAAACGGTGACTGCTAATTTTGGTTACCAGATCGCCAATGCTGCCGGTAAGGTATTAACCACCAAAAATGGGACGGTTCAAATGAAGGGCAACAAATATGCTATTAACCTGGGCAGCAATAAAATTATAAGCGACGGGGTTACGATATGGAATTACGACCCGGCTTCGAAGGAGGTGACTGTAAGCAGCGCCAGTGCATCAGAAGGAACGATAACACCTCAAAAATTATTTACCGATTTTTACAATAAAGATTTTATGTATGTAATGGACAAAGATGGTAAAGTGGGAGCGCGGGATGTGAATAAGATCATTATGCAACCTATCGACAAAAACAAGCCATTTGCAAGAGTATACGTAGCGGTAGATAAAGCGACTAAAAACATTATCAGTACTACAGTAGTAGAAAAAACCGGTAACCGGTATGTGTATAATGTCAGCAATTTCAAACCTAACACTGCTATTCCTGATGCTAATTTTACTTTTGATAAAGCAAAATACCCCGGTGTAGAAGTAGTGGATCTGAGATAAAAGCAAAACGAATTTGTAAACGAAGCTCTCTGTAAAGAGGGCTTTTTTGTTGAGAGCAATTCAACTTATCATTTTTCAATTTGTTGAAGCTTATAGTCAATCCCTGACGATAATAGAAGTGACACACCAGCAGGTTTACATATTTTGCTTCTCACGTCGTGCAGATTGTTTATATTGGCAAGATAATAATGGGGAAGAATAGAAGCGCTTGTCTATAAAAGGGGCGGCTCGAACATTTTTAATGAGCAGAAGGGAGCGGCTTGATTATTCAACTATAAATAAAAGAATAAAAATGGCGGAAGATTTAACGATAATTTCCGGATCAAAAGAAGAGCAATACCGGCTATTGTTACCGCAATTGGCAGGGCTGTTACAGGGCGAGGACGATATAGTAGCAAATATGGCCAACATTGCAGCGGCTTTAAAGGAGCAGTTTAAGTGGTGGTGGGTTGGCTTTTATGTGGTTAAGAGCGAAGAACTGGTGTTAGGACCTTTTCAGGGTCCTGTAGCTTGTACCAGGATAAAAAAAGGGCGTGGTGTATGCGGAGCTGCATGGGAGCAGGCAAAGACTTTAATTGTACCCGACGTAGAGCAATTTCCGGGGCATATTGCCTGCAGTAGTTTTTCTAAGTCCGAAATAGTAGTGCCGGTAATTAAAAATAGCATTGTTGTAGGTGTTTTGGATGTGGATAGCGAGCACTTAGATCATTTCGATCTGACTGATCGAAAATATCTGGAGGAGATAGCAGGCCTTTTAAATTTTTAATCTGATGTTAACCAAAAAAATACTGGTAACAGGAAAAGTGCAGGGAGTGTTTTTCAGGCAGTCAACCCGGCAGAAGGCCCGGGAGCTGGGTATTTCCGGTCAGGTAGAAAATTTGCCTGATGGAAACTCCGTGAGCATTATAGCTACAGGAGCTGAAGCCCGCATGGCCGAATTGATCAGTTGGTGCCAACAGGGGCCACCCGGGGCGGTTGTGAAGCATGTAGAAATTTTAGATCAGCCTTTGCAGGAGTTTAAAAATTTTTCTATTTTGTAGGAATTATTGTGATCTCTATAAATTTTAAAAAATAAGTCGTGAACGATTGCAGATTGTCAGCGACTATAAACCGGCGCATTTCGCCGGGGAAATGTAAAAGTAAAACCCACACATGAAAAAATTAGTAACGTCACCATTATTGCTTTTGAGTATGGCATCTTTGGCACAAAATAAAGATCCACGTCTTACAGAGATCTGGCAGCCCGAGCCTAAAATTGTGAGCCCGGGTAAAACCGCTGCAGATGCTCCTGCAGATGCGATAGTTCTTTTTAATGGAAAAGACCTGGCAGAGTGGCAAACCGACGACGGAAAGCCTGCTAAATGGAAAGTGGATGGCGATGCGGTCACTGTGGTAAAAGGAACTGGTGTTATTAAAACAAAAAGGGCATTTGGTGACTGTCAGCTGCACGTAGAATGGCGTACACCGGCAGAGGTAAAAGGAGAAGGACAGGGGAGGGGAAACAGCGGTATTTTTTTGATGGGTTTATATGAGCTGCAGGTATTGGATAGCTATAATAATCGTACTTATAGCAATGGTCAGGCTGGTAGTATATACAAACAGACAGCTCCCCTGGCTAACGCATCCCGCAAGCCCGGGGAATGGCAGACTTATGATATAATTTTCACCGCTCCGCGTTTTAACAAGGATAGCAGCGTTAAATCGCAGGGAAGGATTACTGTATTACACAATGGGGTATTGGTTCAAAACAATACGGCTATCTGGGGTGCTACGCAGTATATTGGCATAGCCACCAATACCTGGCATAAAGAAAAAGAACCGATTGTTCTGCAAGACCACGGAGACGCCGTTAGTTTCAGAAATATCTGGATAAGAGAGCTGGAGTAACACTGTTTAAAATATCATAATAATTTCTCAAAAGATCGGGGTAAAGAGAATACAGAAATGAAAGCTTCTATCTTTGCGGTCTTAAATCAAAATAATGAAAAAGGTATACTTAATATTAGGTTTGCTCGCTGCTATGGCAATACAGTCTTGTGGCAATAGCGACTCTGCCGCAACAGCAGAAGAAACGACTGATGAGCCTGCTGAACAAGTCGCTCCAGCATCGGCAGCTGGTCAAAATAAATCAGCAGACGCAAGGGTAATTGAAGCTTATGTAAATGATAAATCGGGCATTAGTATTGCCGATCTGGATTCAACGGATTCGAACTTTACAACACGTACCAAAGCGTTATACCAGTCAGATGAAAATGGGAAGAAGCTGACAGTAGTGTATGGCTTCAAATCCACACCTAACGGCGTGGCAATTATCGAAGTTGAGGGCGAAAAGCCCACAACACTAAAACAGGTAGAAACTGCCCCAGGTGCGCAATATGAATTCACCAATGGTACGGTTACATTAAAAAGAATAGATAAAGCCGTGCAACTTAACGAAAATGGAGAAATAGTTACCTACAAAGAGCTATTATAATATTAGTCCGGGAGCAAAAAAATAGTGAAAAAATAAAATATTTTTTTTTTATTTCAGAAATTATTTCTATCTTGTTCCTTCTCAATGAAGGAGAAGGAGCTTAGAGTAGTAAATAATTAAGTTTTTGAAGCAGCTTGAAAGAGCTGCTTTTTTGTGTCTGTCAGGTTGGGTCTATTTGGAAAAGCCACCAATCACTGCCATATTTCTTATTTTTCTATCTGCGTACATGCTATTTTTGCGTCTATCCTTTGAATTGAGCAATTAGTAATGGATCACACATTTGTAATTCCGGCTTATAAAGATTCCCCGCATTTAGAATCGTGCATCAAGGCGCTGAAGGAGCAAAATGTGCCAACAAATATACTTATTGCTACCTCAACACCATCTCCCTATATTCAGTCTATTGCAGCAAAATATGCTATACCTTATTATGTATCCGACCAACCTGGTGGCATAGGAAATGATTGGAATTTTGCCATAGATAATGCATCTACCCGGTATGTAACCATAGCTCACCAGGACGATCTTTATGAAAGCAATTATACAAAGGAAATATTTAAAGCGATTCATCATAATCAAAATGAAAAACCTCTGATCGCTTTTTGTAATTATACTGATGTAGTGAACGGGCTTGAAAGGAAAGCCTCTTTGAACGCTGTGGTGAAGAATTTGCTCCTGTTTCCGTTCTGGATTAAAAGCGCCATCTCTTCAAAGCTGGTAAAAAAGGCGGTACTTTCAATAGGTGACCCCATTTGTTGTCCCTCTGTAACTATCGATCGTTTAAATACGGAAGACATCCGGTTTTCAAAAGATCACAGTTGCGTGTTAGACTGGGTAGCCTGGTTGCAATTAGCAAAAAAAGATGGAGCCTTCATTTTCGTCAATAAAAAGCTGGTTAAGCATCGTATTCATGTGGAGTCAGAAACCACCAACCAGATACAAAATGGCAGGCGCCAAAAGGAAGAATTAGAGGTTCTGTCCGGTATCTGGGGCAAAAATATTGCAAAGCTTTTGGCGAAATTCTACAGCAAAGGCTATAATGATAATAAGGTATAGACAGGCGTTTTTTATAATAAAGCCTGTCTTATTTTTACCAATTGCTCCAATAGTTTTTCAAGCTGATTGAGTGGCAACATATTGGCGCCATCGCTTTTCGCGACAGCCGGGTTGGGATGTGTTTCAATAAAAATGCCATTGGCGCCGCTTGCGATAGCAGCCTTTGCAATAGTGCCGATTAACTGGGGATTACCACCAGTAACGCCGCTGGTTTGATTAGGCTGTTGCAGGCTGTGGGTACAGTCCATGACAACGGGTACCTGATGTGCCTGCATCCAAGGAATATTCCGGTAATCTACTACCAGGTCAGTATAACCAAAGCTATTACCTCTCTCCGTAAGTAATACTTTATCGTTTCCTGCATTATTAATTTTTTCAACAGCAAATTTCATAGATGGGCCGCTAAGAAATTGCCCCTTTTTCACATTAACAATTTTACCGGTTTTCGCTGCAGCTTCCAGCAAATCGGTTTGGCGGCAAAGAAACGCGGGTATTTGCAGGATGTCGGCGTATTCGGCTGCAATTGCAGCTTCTTCATGGGCATGTATATCGGTTACTGTTGGAACTCCAAACGTTTCGCCGGTCCTCTTTAGAAGTTGCAGCGCTGCTTCATCCCCGATTCCTGTAAAGGAGTTAGCGCTCGTGCGATTTGCTTTCCTGTAAGATGATTTGAAAACATAGGGAATGCCCAGTTTTTTACAGATCTCTGAAACTCTGCCTGCCACTTCCATTACGATGGCTTCACTTTCAATTACGCAGGGTCCCGCCAGCAGGAAGAAATTATTACTATTATAAACCTGCTTCTTAAATAAGGTTTCCAAAAATGCTTGCATAAAGCAAATGTATTGAAAAGTCGACAGCAATGATCAATGAAGACAAGTCTGTAGTTCTCAGCAATGGCAATTATGCTCCCGCGCGAAAACGATTGCGCATTTCTGATCAGCACATACATTATTTTGATATGTTTGCTGATAATTTTTTTATGGTAAAAGATAAAATTCTTGTAATAGGATCATCGGGTCAAATAGGAGTGGAGCTTACCCTGGCACTACGCAAAATATATGGCAACAATAATGTAATCGCTTCTGATCTAAGGGAGGAAAACGAATTGTTGAAAGGAACAGGCCCTTATGTTAGCATCGATGTGATGAACAAAGAGATGCTGCATGTACAAATCATAAGACAGAATATCACACAGATATACTTACTGGCTGCTATACTTTCTGCAACCGGCGAAAAGAATCCTGGCCTGGCCTGGCATTTAAATATGCAGGGCCTTTTGAACGTGCTAGATATTGCACGGGAAGAGAATCTGAAAAAAGTATACTGGCCTTCATCGATTGCAGTGTTTGGTCCAACATCTCCCAAACAAAATTGCCCGCAGCAAACTATTATAGAACCAACAACTGTATACGGTATCAGCAAGTATGCAGGAGAGTTCTGGTGCAATTATTACAATATAAAATACGGGCTGGACGTAAGGAGTCTACGCTATCCCGGGCTTATTTCGTATAAGTCGGCCCCCGGAGGCGGAACCACGGATTATGCGGTAGAGATCTTCCACGAAGCGTTGGAAGAAAAGAAATATACCAGCTTTTTAAGAGAAGACACTTATCTGCCCATGATGTATATGCCAGATGCTATCAGAGCAACGATAGAATTAATGGAGGCGCCCGTTGATAAAATATCGGTGCGTACATCCTACAATATCTCGGCGCTTAGCTTTTCTCCAAAAGAAATTGCGGCAGCTATACAACATCATATACCCGAATTTACCATTGATTATAAACCCGATTACCGGCAGGCAATTGCCGATAGCTGGCCCCAGAGCATTGATGACAGCGTGGCGCAAAAAGATTGGGGCTGGAAACCCAAGTTCGATCTGGCAACCATGACCGAGGATATGTTGAAGAATCTGGTTATTGTGTAGGTTTTTCAACCGAAAGGTTATTAAACGTAACTGAAAGGAGAAGATCAGTTTTTTAAGAAAAAATAGCTGTCTGCGAGGGCAGCTTTTTTAATTGAGTTATTTGAAAACGGAGTTATATATATACACGGCTGTTTTTTAGTAATTAAAATTTGCAGGAAAATTTTTATTCACCTTATATTTGCCACGCGTTAACATTTTGTTGTAACCTGAGATAAACCGCTTTATTTATGCCATAAGATAAATTTTGAAGGACAAACGATAGAAGTGAGTACCGGATAACAGATGACACCGCAACCACATTAACTGTTGGCTAATATTGAAATGAAAACAAAACCATGGTAACCAAAGTTCAGATTATTGAAGAAAACAAGACTGCCTGGGACCTTGTCAAATACAAAATCGAGTCTTCAACCGAGAAGAAACTTGATTTTTTACCTTTTCACCCTTCCGTTGAAGAATCTATAGGCGCCTTGTTTTTACACAAACCGAATATCCTGATTTCAGATCTCAAAGCTTTGCATAGTTATGATCTGGATGTGGTAGAAAAATTACTTTTTCAAAGTATTGTCAAACCTAAAGTAATCGTTTTGGCAGCTTCCAATCAATTGGAGGGTATTCAAAGAATTGTAGAGATTGGTATTGCTGCATTGGTAATCAAGCCATTAAATTCTGAGAATTTGGGCCGTGCCGTTCAAAGGGTGATCGGAATGATTGATACCGACAAAGATGTGCAGACGGATGATCATTTTATCACGTTGAAAGCCAATCGCTCGTTATTGTATTTAAATCAGCAGGATATTCTTTTTATAGAATCTAACCGTAATATATGCACCGTTACTGTTAAAGATGGCAATCATAAAACCGTTAATGAAAGCATTAGCAGCATCGATCAGCGTATTTTAGCCAAAGACCTGATGCGCATTGACAAAAGCACCATTATCAACCTGTCGAAAATAGTATATCTCGGGGGAGATAAATATAATAAGGAGTGCCGGTTACGCCTGGACAATGGAAGCGAGATTTCCAAGACTTTAAGCAAAATAGCAATGAGCAGGCTATATAAAATTGTGTCCAATAATGTGAAGAATAAGGGACAAAACATCGTTTTATAGCGTTTCGTCCTTCTAAATCGACTTTATTTCCTGTTTGTTAATTAAAGTCAAATAAAATGCTAATCTTGCCCAAAATATATTCCTGCGGTAAGCCGAAAAGCAGAAGAAAGTTAGAGTAGGCATCATTTTTAACAAAAACATAATTAATCAATTAAAAAACTTAATTACTATGAGACGATCCTTCTTATCCGTTCTCGTTCTAGCCTCACTAATTGTGGGAGTAGAATCTTGTAAAAAAGGGGACACAGGTCCTGCGGGTCCTGCCGGTCCAACAGGCGCACAGGGTGCGCAGGGTGCTACTGGTAAAGACGGTACTTCATTCCGTTATGGCGCAAACAATCCAACTGCAACTGATGGTAATGTGAACGACTTCTGGTTGAACACTAGTACTTCTACGCTGTTTGGTCCTAAAACTACTACAGGATGGCCTGCTACAGGTGTATCTCTGAAAGGTGCTACTGGTGCTACAGGCGCAACAGGTGCTACTGGTACCGGAGGTAGTGGCACAGGAACTCCTGGTGCTACAGGCCCTACAGGTCCAACAGGTGCGGCTGGTGCAGCTGGTTCGAAAGTATTAGTTGGTGCTAATGCCCCTACTGCAACTGACGGTGCTGTAGGCGATGTTTGGTTCGCTACTAGCACTTCTACAGTATACGGTCCTAAAACTGCAGCTGGCTGGGGTACTGGTGCTGCCATTGGCGTAACTGCAACTCCACGTGTATTCTTCCTGGATGTAAAATTAGATGGTGATGCTATCAATACCATTAGTACATTCCACGATACGGCTTTGGTAATTGATCAAAGTAAAGTGCAAAACTCTTCTTTCCCTTTAAACAGGGTTGACGTTGAGCAAAGAATTGATCGTTACCCAGGTTGGTCATCTTTTAATGGCCGTGAAATATTGTTTATCGATGCAGCTTTAACTGCTACTGGCCAGTATTTGATGGTTCCTAAAGAAAATCAGGATTTTCTTGACGCCCCAGGCGGAGTACAAAATACTGTAGGTCGTAAATTTATTTATACGAAAGATCCTAAGAACGCTAAATTCATGGCTATCGTTAGAAGAGCTGGTCAATTAGCGGGTCTTACTACTACTACTAATCCTGCAAATCCGCTTCCTGCTACAGCACAACCCAATCCGGTTAATATCCCGTCTTCTGGAGTGCCTTATGCAGGTGGTGCTTTAAGGTATGGTCGTGGCGCTACAGCTATAACCGCAGCTCATATTGCACAAGCAAAAATCGACTTAGGTTTGACTGGTGCTAATGACGCGATTCCAGACAATCAGTATGATTTCTCTAAGGATGATTATGATCGTTTAACTAGCAGCCCAACACAAACAACTCCAAACGCGACTTATAATGCGCTTTGTTACTGGATGTATGCTGAGGCAGCTAATTCTGTACCAGGCGGTACCAATATTAATAATAAAAATTTTGCTATTGGTAGCCTTGTAGATTTCTATCCAGCTTGGAAAAAGGCTGATCAGGTAAATACCGGTGATCTGTCTGACTATTTGGTTAGAAAAACTTACAACTTTAACACAGGTACTTTCTACAGAGGAACTGCTGTTGATGCTGCTGGTTCTGCATTGATCGATCCTTTGTCTAAAGCTTGGTCTGCTGCAAGAGCCTCGCCCCCGGGATCGCGCCCGCTCTGCTGTCCGCCTCCGCCCCTGCCCATGCCTGGGG
>JBCNOR010000090.1:0-11511 GCA_039593785.1 Niabella sp.
CGGAAAAACACCACGAAGAAACCACCACGCAGGCCGCCAACTTCGCCAACCAGTTCCTGATCGCCATGCCCGGCATGGTCGAGGGCAGCCTGGCCGGTTGAAAATGGTGCCGGCCAGTACTATCCCACTAGATTACCTGAAAAGTATCGATCAGCGATCTGTACCCAACAAAAGCGACGGTCGCAAAATGTTGTACCGGCTCTATGATGGTTCGATAACCCGAAACGGGGTTACTTATAAGGATGTCCATTTTAAGCGTGACCCCAACCCTTACCGGTTTTCGGGGCCGGTAGTATTGCTTACTGATGGAGGTACATTTTCGGCAGCCGCCTACTTTGCCGGTCTTTTTCAGTATTTTAAAAGAGGAAATATTATAGGGCTGCCTACCGGTGGTACTGCCCGGCAAATAACGGCAGGGCATATACTGGAATATGAGTTGCCTAATACTAAAATTGTTGTTAGTCTGCCGCTCATGTATATTACATTCGACAATAAAGCATCTGTCAATTCTAATAGGGAATACGTAGTGCCAGATGAAGTACTTCCATTTGAAAGTGAATATCAGTATTTTTATTTGAAACAAGATTGGGCAAATGGGTTAAACCATAAAGTTCAAAAGTAACGCGTTAATTTAAGTGTAAAGTGGTATAAGATGACTCAGCATCAATATCACCACTATTTAAAAATAAAATTGCGAGCGATAGGGGATGAATGCAAATTTGACGAATGTTAGAAAACATTATCATCAAGTTTGGCCAAGATAATGTAGCAGACTTGAGCTAATTGGCTAAGTACTTTTATTCATTGATAATCATTGTTGTGTAAACTGTAACGCTTTTGTAACGCCTGAAAATTGAACATACAGCGCGGGAATATTAAGTTTGGCTGCAGCTAAATCAAACTCAATGCGAAAGAGCTATTGTTTTCGGGCCCTCCTTGTTCCTGTCTTCTTTATTTTGATACAGTCGTTAAACGCACAAACTACCCGGTATGTAAAGCCTGTGGCTTCGGGAGCGGGAACAGCCGTAGATTGGGCAAATGCTTCCGGCAATTTACAGTCGGTCATTAATGCGTCTTTACCGGGTGACAGCATTTTTGTAATGAATGGCGTGTATTTACTTGCTGCTACCATTACGATGAAAGAGGGCGTGAAAATGTATGGAGGTTTTACTTCTGAAACCCAGGTGTATCTGAATCAAAGGGTGTTTGGCGCAACGCGAAATGATAGTACCGTATTGGATGGGAATAATGACAAGCGGGTTATCAACAACAATTTTACAGCAGTAAGTCCTATGACGGCTGCTTCGGTTTTAGATGGGTTTTTTATCACCAACGGAAGAGGTGCCAGTGATGGCGGTGGTATGTATAACCGGTATGCATCGCCCACTATCCGCAATTGCATTTTTTCAGGAAATGTGGCCACCCGTTATGGAGGCGGCATGCACAATCTTTCATCCTCTTCTCCTGCTATCAGCAATTGTGTTTTTTCGAAAAATGTGGCGAACAACCGGGGTGGTGGTATTAATAATGATAACCTGTCTGCTCCCATCATAAGCAACTGCACTTTTTTAGAAAACACCGCTATAACGGAGTTGGGAGGGGCCATATTCAGTTATTTGTCTAACCCAATAATAAGCGAATGTAATTTTTCAAAGAATAAAGCTGTAAGCGGTGGAGGAATATATAATTTTAATTCAGCGCCCCAGGTTAGCCAAAGCCTTTTTGGGGAAAATATGGCAACAGGCAGCGGTGGTGGCATATATAACGACGCGGCTTCTCCTGCTGTTATTCGCAACTGTGTTTTTTCCGGTAATACAGCCGCAGGCGGTGGGGGTGGAATGGTTAATGGATCATCAGCAACTATTACCGGTTGCACTTTTTCTGATAACATAAGTACGGGTGGCTTTGGAGGAGGAGGTATGTTTAATACCGGCACCTCAGCTGCTGTCATTACAAATTGTTCCTTCATCAGAAATATATCCAGTCAATCGGGAGGGGCCATTTATCAACAAAATGGGTTGTCAACTATTACGAACTGCCGGTTTTTGGAAAACAGTACTTCGCAGAATGGAGGAGGCTTGTTTACTATCAACTCGCCTACGCAGGTTGTCAACAGTATCTTTTGGAAAAACAGGTCAACCGTTTCTAATAATGGCGGGGGTGGCGCTTTTAATAACAATTTTGCACAACCGGGGAATGTGCCCTCATTTACCGGTTGTAGCTTTTGGGGAAATGAGGCGAGCTGGGGAGGCGCTTTGCGAAGTGATGGAGGATCTGCGAAAATCAGGAATTGTATTTTGTATGGTGGTGTAAGCGGGGTTAATTCCGGTGGGACCGGCCCGGTTGTATTCGATTATAGCTACAGTATGATAGAGGGATTATCAGGCGGCAGCAATGGCAATCTGAATGCTCCTGCAGATGCTAACTTGGTTTTTGCAAATGCAATGAATGGCGACCTTCGTTTATTACCTTCTTCACCGGCAGTGAACAGTGGGAATAATTCAGATGTTCCTCCCGGCATCAGTGCCGATTTAGCAGGTAATCAGCGGATAGCCGGAGGGGCTGTAGATATGGGAGCATACGAATTCGGCAGTGCCGCTTTGCCGGTTAGTTTCGGTAATTTTTCGGCGATATTAAAAAATAATTCTTTGTATGTAAACTGGACAACACTTAATGAAACCAACAATGATTTCTTTGATATTGAAATATCAGCTGACGGGAAAACGTTCAGGCGGCTGGCATCTGTAAAAAGCGATGCCCCGGGCGGCAATAGCAATAGCTCCATAAATTATCATTTTGAAATAAATGGCTCAGCAGCTGCAGCCTTGCTGGCCACGCCGGTTACACTCGCTTTTTGCTGCTTGTTATGGAATATCAGAAACAGGAAAATAGCGTTGGTATTGGCGGCTTCTGTATTAGGATGTATATTATTTTCCTGCTTTCGTAAAGACCTTGTGCCGGATATGGCTGCGAGTAAGTTATACATTCGAATTGCTCAAACTGACAAAGACGGAACCCGGCAGTATTCTAAAACTATTGTAGTGGCAAGGGCCAATTAATAAAGACCCTGTATTATTGTCTCAGATGCCTGCTGCATATTCGGGCGCAGAAAGAGCGGCATCTATATTTATTTTTTTCCGGATGCGATGCCAGGTTACCCTCATGCTCTGCGATGAAATACCAAGAGCCGCGCCCATTTCTTTATGAGAAAGTCCGAGGCGGCAGAGGGCTAGAAACCTTATTTCTGCCGGGGTGAGCATAGGGGCGGCTTCTTTTAATCGTGCCAGGTAACCAGGGTATAATTTCTCGAAAGCTTTCCTGAAATTCACCCAGTCTTCCTCTGTTAAAATAATAAACTGTTTCAAAGCGTTTAATTCATCCTGGTGCGATGCCAGCTCCGAAACCTGCAGCTCTTCAATCTGTTTATTCTTGGCTGCTATTTCAAGAACGGAAGAGGAGAGATGTTCCCGCGCAGTATTCAGTTCGTATACAGTAGCATTCAAAGCTGCCAGTTGAGCCTGCTGCCGGAACTGGTGCTTTTTTCGCTGCTTAACATACCATATGCCTGCAGATACGATCAGCAACACCAGCAGAGCTGATAAAGCAATCATTTGAGTAGTGCGCCGGGCTTCAGTTCTTTTTAATGTTTCTGCAGCTGCCATTTCTCTTTCTTTGTCAATCTTTTGTTGGGCCCTTGCCAATTGTAATGCACTAAACTCTTTCGAAAGCTGATCGTTCATTATTATGGTTGAATCCTGGTATCGGTTGGCCATCAATAAATTTGTTTGGTCGAGATACCAGTTGCTGATAACCGGGTACCACTTAGCCAGTCGCCGGGTATGCTGCACAGCCGGTGCGTTATCAATATATTGCCTTGATTGTTGCAAACAGCTCCAGGCGCTGTCCCATAGTTTGAGGCGGGTATACACGGCGGCCAAAACGGTAGCAGATCCCGACGCAAGTCCCCAGTCTTTTGCAGCAACCGCATTTTTTAGGTCGGCACGAAGCAATGGTATGGCCTGCCTGTAGTTCCCTTTCAGGAACTGGTTTTCACCCAGGTTTCCCTCTACAATAGTGTAATGAATATCCCCGGGCTTAATAAACGGGCTTTGAAGTGCCTGGTAGAAATAGAAGTCTGAGCTGTCCAGTTGGTTTAATTTCTGATAAGTTAAGCCGAGCGTGTTTTTAGCGCTCCAGATGGCCTTCCAGTTAAATGCATTTACAGGAGTAGCTATGAGGGCTTTCTTTAGGAATTTTATAGTAGTGCCATAGTCCTGGAAAAAATAGTACCGTTCTGCAATCAGGCAATAATACTCTACCATATTGGGAAAGTCGCGCACGTTGGTTTGCGCTAGTAACCGGTCTAATTTCAGGTAATATTCAAAAGACAGCTCATAATTACCCATCCATCGCCAGTAATATTCAGCTATCACCCTAAGCGCACGTGCCTCTATATGCAGATAATTTTCATTGCGTCCTTTTTCTGCAATGGCAAACATCCGGGCCTGGTTTTGCTGATGCACCTGGTAGCTGGTATGGGGATCTGGCTCACGCATGTAAAAGTAAGCTGTAAAAATTTCGGCTTCTAATTCCAGCTCCCTGTCATCATTTTTTTGAGCAAAAGTTTTCATGGCTGCAGCTGCTGCCAGTATTTTACCCGTATCCTGTAAAGCAAACCAATTGCGGTATAAGGTATCAATCCCAACTACCTTACCGCGGTAAGGTTGGTGTAATAGCTTTTCAAATTGTCCGTAAGTTCCCAGGCTGATTAATAGGAATAGTAAAAGTAAAAATGGTATGGGCCAAGTTTTAAGGTTCACCTAAGCTGTTTGTTTAAGTACAAAAATAAAGCAGGCATCGAAGATGGCAAGTATTTAATCGGCGGGGAAACTGACGGAAATTCCTTTCAGGCTCGAAGGAATAATTAATATTCCGTACATAATTCCGTAATAATTACATAACCTGTTTGTGGGGTATTGTTTTTCAGGCATGGGCCACCTTTGCGGCCAAATAAAGACTACCATGCAAAAAGGTTTACTGCTGCTTGTTGTATTGCTGTCAGGTATTATTTATGCCGGAGCCCAGAACATTGTTGTTACGGGTCTTGTAAAAGACAAGGATAACTTAGCCCTGCCCGGTGCTACTGTTAAGTTGCTTCCACAGGGTAATTATACTTATACCGATGCCAAAGGACATTTTGAGTTTCTGAATATCAAAGAAGCCGATAGTATTATTGTTGAAGTGTCTTATATAGGATACCAAAAGCTGGTAAAAACTTTTTTTGCTGATCGTAAAAATGTCGATCTGACTATTACGCTGGATGATAGTGGCATGCTGGATGCAGTAATAGTGGTGGGTGACAGGCTCCGTGGACAGATGAAGGCCTTGAATCAGCAAAAGAATGGTGGCAATATCACTAATATTGTTTCGGCCGACCAGGTAGGTCGTTTCCCTGATGCGAATATCGGAGATGCTTTAAAGCGTATACCTGGTATTACTATGCAAAATGACCAGGGTGAAGCACGTAATATTATTGTGCGTGGCCTGGCTCCTGAATTAAACTCTGTAACAATCAATGGAGATCGTATTCCTTCGGCCGAAGGCGACAACCGTAATGTGCAAATGGACCTGATCCCTTCGGATATGGTGCAAACGATTGAAGTGAATAAAACATTGACCCCTGATATGGACGCAGATGCGATCGGCGGATCGGTAAACCTGATCACCCGTGCGCCATCTAATGGCGAGCGTATCTCGGCAACAGTGTCAGGCGGTCTTAACCCCATCCGGAATGGGGGTCTTTTCTCAGGCGGACTGGTATATGGTAACCGCTTCTTTAATGATCAGTTCGGGATGGTGTTAAGCGGTTCTTATAACACTAATAAGTATGGTTCTGATAACGTAGAGGGCGTATGGAAAGAAGATGAGTTTGGCAATATTTACCTGGAAGAGCATGATATACGCAAATATGATATTACCAGGACAAGACGTAGTGTAGCGGGTTCTTTTGATTATAAGTTTAACGGCAGGCACCGGCTTTCTTTAAATGCTATGTATAACTGGAGAGACGACTGGGAAAACCGGTATCGCCTGGCTACTGTAGATATAGAACCAATTTATGATGCTAATGATGAGCAAAAGATTATAGGCTTTACCGGTGAGCAAAGAAGACAAACCAAAGGTGGTATTGACAATAACCGTGTTAAGTCTGCAAGGTTAGAACAACAAACGGTTCAGAACTATTCCTTACGTGGCGATCATTTATTTGGCAGCTTGTTAGATATGGATTGGTCTGCCAGCTACTCTACTGCCCGCGAGTACCGGCCCAACGAAAGATATATCCGCTATGAAGCTTCAGGGGTTGAGCTGAGTCGTGATTTTGGAACTATGAGGCAGCCTTTACCCGGCGTAGTTACCACTCCGGCTTTGGGTGATTATGAACTCGGCGAATTAACCGAGAATACAGATAATACCACGGAAGATGAGTTTGGCGCCCGTATTAATTTCCGCTTACCGGTAAGTGTTATTAACGGAGAAAAAGGCAGGTTGCGTTTTGGTGCCAGGTTGCGCCTTAAGAATAAAGACCGGGACAACCAGTTTACCAAATACGAGCCGTTGAATGGAGAGATGGCTACTTTGGCTGATGTTAGTAACGTGCTTTGGGATGGTAAGAACTGGAGCCCCGACAGTAAATATGTCCCCGGTACTTTTGCTTCGAAGAATTTTCTGGGAGGCTTAAATTTCAATGATGCTTCACGCTTTGAAGCCGAAGATGCGCCAGATGAATACCTGGCCGTAAACTACCATGCAAAAGAAAGTATTGCAGGTGGATATGTTCGCTGGGACCAGGATTTCTCCGGTAAGCTAAGTATGATCGCGGGTGTAAGATTAGAGAATACCAGCCTGACTTATGTAGGTAATGTGATACAGGATGAAGAAGACCTCGTGGGCGAACGTTCCATTAAAAATAGCTACCTGAATGTTTTGCCAGGCCTTACATTCAAGTATGTGCCAATGGAAAACTTTGTACTACGTGCGGCAGCAACCACTGCACTCGCCAGGCCTAACTATTACACGCTTTCTCCTTTTGTTAGTACCGTGCTCGACGATAACGAAATAAGCGCAGGTAATCCTGCTTTAAAGGCTTCCTATTCCTGGAACTTTGATTTGATGGCCGAATACTATTTTAAATCATTAGGCCTTATTTCCGGGGGTGTTTTCTATAAGAACATTGATAATTTTATCTATACTTTCAGAGATGAGTTTTATACCAGTGAAAAATACGCAGCCGATTTCCCGGATTTGCAAAACCCCATTGAGGCCGGCGATAACTGGACTTTGATCCAATCGCGCAATGGTGAAGAAGTAAAAGTATACGGACTTGAAGTAGCTTTGCAGCGCCAGCTGGACTTTTTACCTGGTAAGTTTTTAAAAGGATTCGGTATTTATACCAATTATACTTATACCAGGTCGTCTGCCAAAGGTATTTACAGCCTGGATGGTGATGTTCGTACCGGGATTATGTTACCGGGTACCGCGCCGCATATGTTTAATGCGTCTTTATCCTGGGAGAACAAGCGTTTCTCAGCAAGAGCTTCGCTGAATTACACTGCAGCTTACCTGGATGAGCTGGGTGGAGATAATTTTAATGACCGCTTTTATGATCAACAACTTTTCCTGGATGCCAACGCTTCTTACAGGATTACTAAAAATGTAAGACTTTTTGCAGAAGCCAATAACCTCACTAATCAGCCATTGCGTTATTACCAGGGAACAAGCGATAGAACCATGCAAATGGAATACTATCGCCAACGCTATAATTTTGGATTGAAATTCGATTTAACAAAATAAAGCGAAGACTGCTTTCATTTAGAAGAAAAAGGATATTTCTAAGAAGTACAATGAAACACTTTTACAAACAGGTGCAGATAGCTATAGGAGCAGTATTGTTGCTCATCGGATCAGTTGCCCTCCATTCCTGCTCGAACGCCAGGAAAACTAACGGCGCTGGAAGCTCCGTTCTAAAACCTTTATATACTACGGACACCACAGAATATGATACCGATGATCCTGCTATATGGATCAATCCCAAAGATAAAATGCAATCGTTGATAGTAGGCACTGATAAAGAAGAAGGAGGTGGTATTTATGCGTTTGACCTGAAGGGAAAAACGGTAAAAAAAGTTACCGGCTTAAAACGGCCTAACAACGTGGATGTGGCATATAATGTAAAGTATAAAAACGGCACTGTGGATGTAGCCATTTTTACGGAGCGGAAAGCTAATACCATAAGAGTGTTTTCTTTGCCTGATCTGCAACCCATTGATAACGGGGGCATTCCTGTTTTTGAGACGGACACCTGTGCCGGTTGCCGTGATGGGATGGGCATTGCGATTTATACAGCTCCTGATGGGAAAATATATGCCATGGTGGGGCGAAAGACGGGTCCCAGCGGATCGTATATATGGCAATATGAATTAAAGCAGTCTAAAGAAGGCTTTATCACCGCAAATGTGGTACGA
Organism: Niabella sp.; assembly: GCA_039593785.1. GTDB lineage: Bacteria > Bacteroidota > Bacteroidia > Chitinophagales > Chitinophagaceae > Niabella. The sequence continues at coordinate 8,523 of JBCNOR010000090.1, forward strand.
AAATTCGGTGCTTACAGCGGTAAAAAGGAAATAGAGTCCATTGCCGTGGATAATGAACTGGGCTATGTTTATTATTCGGATGAACAGGTGGGTGTGAGAAAGTACTATGCCGATCCGGCTAAAGGTAACCAGGAACTGGCGCTATTGGCTACATCTGGTTTTACAGATGATCACGAAGGTATTTCCATTTATAAAAGCACTGCTACTACAGGATATATATTAGTGTCCAATCAGCAGGATAATTCTTTTATGATCTATCCCCGGGAGGGAATGCCAGGCAAAGTGAACGAACATCCGCTGATCACCAAAATAAGAACAAGCACATTGGAAAGCGATGGATCAGATGTTACCAGCCTGTCTTTTGGCCACCTGTATCCTAAAGGATTTTTTGTAGCTATGAGTAATGGCAAGGTCTTCCAGATATACGATTGGAGAGATATTCAGGCTAAAATAGATGTGTTTAAGAGATAGCAAATGTTACACCGGTTTACAAGCCAATATACCAGCCATCTTCTCTTTCTTCAATAGGATAGGTCTTTAAATAATATCCCTCGCCGGAAACATTTCTTCCGTTCTCCAGGCTAAACTTATACCGGTGCAAAGGGCATACGATCTGTTGCTGCACATTGACATAGCCACCCACCAGGGGCACGGCTGCATGCGGGCATTGGGCGGCACAGGCAAAAGCTTTATCTGCCACACGTGCAATGCAGATCTTTTTCCCGGCTATCTTTATTTCAGCCAGGTTTTCATGATTAAAGGGAATTTCGTTTAAATGCAGGGCAAATAAATGCCAGGTAAGGTTGTTCATTAGAGATGACAGAGGATAGTTGACAGGGGAGAGTTGACAGATGACTTATGGCTCATACTTGATGGTTCATAGTGAACCAAACAATGCCATGAACTATACGCCATGAACCATGAACTAATAAAACATCGTCTTATAAGGATAACGTATCGCGTATAATTCCTTCACTTTATTCAAAATCGTTTCACGCAGTCCTTCCACATTACGTCTTTCTGTTGCGGATACAAATACCACGTTACCTTGCAGCTCATTGCTCCACCGGTCATACAGATCGCGTAATATTTCCTCTTTTGTTTCGTCTCCCAGCCATTCGTCAAAAGTCTGCGTTTCATAAAGGTCCATCTTATTAAAAATGGTAACAGTAGGTTTGTCAAATGCCTTCAGTTCCTGCAGGGTTTTGTTTACTACAGCCAGCTGGTCTTCGTAATTGGGATGGGAAATATCTACCACATGCATGAGAATATCTGCCTCACGTACTTCATCCAATGTGCTTTTAAAGCTTTCAACCAGGTGGTGTGGAAGTTTCCGTATAAACCCAACCGTATCACTTAAAAGAAAGGGGGTATTCTCAAAAACCACTTTGCTGGTGGTGGTGTCCAAAGTCGCAAATAGCTTGTTTTCGGCGAAAACATCCCTTTTGCTCAACAGGTTCATAATGGTGCTCTTGCCCACGTTGGTATAACCTACCAGTGCAACACGAATAAACTCCCCACGATCCTTTCTTTGTGTAAAAGCCTGTTTATCTATTTCCGCCAGTTTTTTACGAAGTAAAGTGATCTTGTCACGAACAATACGACGGTCTGTTTCAATCTCCGTTTCACCGGGTCCGCGCGAACCAATACCTCCGCCTTGTCTTTCCAGGTGACTCCACATACCGCGTAGCCGGGGCAGGATATATTGGTATTGAGCCAGCTCTACCTGGGTACGCGCCTGCGCCGTTTTGGCACGACGGGCAAAAATATCCAGGATCAGATCTGACCGGTCAATCACTTTTATTTTTAATTCCTTCTGGATATTGTTGATCTGGGCACCGCTCAATTCATCATCAAAAATCACCAGGTCGATGCCATGGAACGAGATATATTGCCTGATTTCTTCCAGCTTACCCTTTCCTACAAAAGTGCGGGAATCAGGATGTTGCAGCTTCTGAATAAACCGCTTACGGGTAGCAGCACCTGCAGTTTCTGCCAAGAACTCTAACTCATCAAGGTAATCTTTTACCTGTTGTTCGGTTTGATCTTTTTGTACCACGCCTACAATAACGGCCGTTTGTTGGTCCTGTATAATATTCTTCTTTTCTAACATATTTCACTTCAAAGTTAACAAAAATGCTGCCGGTTAAAGGTTTATGACAAACTGTACGTTCTCATGAATATTCCTGTTCAGTAACAAAGACCCGAATTGTTCCTGTTTAACAGGTGAAATATGTCAATTACGGGTTAACTCATAAGCTTTACCAGTTCTTTATTACCACAGAATGTGTAAATGGTTACCTTTGTGGGCTTTAAAAATTTAAATCAATTGAAAAAATTCAGGAGAATATTTAAATATATCGGTTTATATAAAGGGAAAATTATTCTTTATATATCTCTTACAGTGCTGGGCTCTTCGTTATCAGTAGTTTCTTTGGGTATGCTGGCGCCGCTGATGTCGTTGATCTTTGAAGAGTCGGGTATTGGCGGACAAAATATCCTCAAAAAAATTCCGGGAGGAGACCTGTTGGGCCAGGAGCTGGTGCGGCTGGTCAATAATGATCAACAGATGCAGGCTGTGCTCATATGCTGTATCCTGGTGATCGTTTCGATTTTTCTAAAAAACCTGCTCTTATATCTTTCTTCGCTTTTGTCGGTGCCTGTAAGAAGCTCCATTATTATTCATCTTAAAAATGATATGTACGCTAAAGTGCTTTCGTTGCCGGTAGGGCATTTTTCGGAGCAGCGCAAGGGCGATATTATGACAAGGATGACCAATGATGCTTCGCTTGTAGAAAGCTCTATCATCAATACAATGGAAGGAATGATCAAAGACCCCATTATGGTGATCAGCTACCTGGTTGCTATGATCGGTATCAGTCCGAGCCTCTCCATGTTTCTGTTGATTCTTCTTCCGGCCACGGCATTTATCATAGGACGCATTAGCCGGACGTTGAAAAAGCAAAGCAATGCCGCAGCGGCATCGGCG
>JBCNOR010000091.1:0-11497 GCA_039593785.1 Niabella sp.
TTTAATACGAGTTCATAAGCTAATAGAAAAGAACTTAAAACTGCAGGACAAAAGCTCCCTGGGTAATTCGTATACATTTGGAGGCAATGTGATCGATTTTAAGGCCCAGGAAGCCAGCACCAAGTATGCAGGCAAAGTGCAGCTGAGCAAGAAAGAAGCGATGCTCTTAAAGCTCCTGATTGAAAATAAAAATGAGGTGGTTACCCGCGAGAAGATCCTGCAGTATGTATGGGGCTATAACGTATATCCCACCACAAGAACCATTGACAATTTTATCCTCAACTTCAGGAAGTATTTTGAAAAAGACAGCCGTAATCCCAGGTTCTTTCACTCGGTACGAGGCGTAGGGTACAAGTATTCTGAATAACAACCAGTTTAATAACTTAACTATTGCGCAAAGCCTAAAGAACCAATTATATCTTTTGGGAGAACTCAGAAAAATGCCTCCTGTTCCGCGGTTGTACTTCGCTTTGTTTATTTTTCTCGCCCAATGTTTCCGGATCGCCCAGGTACCCCCATGCAATCATGCAAACCGGTTTCTCATCATCCGGTAACGCCAATGCCTCCCGCACTTTATCGGGGAAAAATCCACCCATTGGATGCGGATAGATATCCATAGATACCGCCTGCAAAAACATAGTAGCATTGCTCATTCCCAAATCGTGTTCTGCATGAACATTGTCCCTTCCATTTCTTGCAAACTTCTTACGGGCAATAGCTACCATTAAAACGGCAGCATGCCGGGTCCACCCCTGGTTGCCTTCCATCAGGCAGTTCCACAATGTGTCGAAACCTGGCGTTTCCTTTATAGCATATACATATTTCCAAGGCTGCTCGTTACTGGAGCTCGCAGCCCAGGATCCTGCCTCTAGTATCGTATGCATGTCGGTTTCACTTACGGGCTTATCAGCGAACGCACGGGGACTCCAGCGCTTCTGTATGAGATCCAGCACGGGGAACTCGGTTTCAGCGGTTTTTATATGTTTACTCATCTTGGTAATTTCAATTCATAATAATAGCAAAAATTTCACCGCAATCAATTTTTTCCATCCTTAAAATATCATATGATCTTTTTATTGCAATTATTGATTAAATTGTCTACAGTTTGCTTTACTATCCGACGAGGGCCACAACCAGAAATCGGATATTCTATTTAAACCAATTTTTAAAAACTCAAGTATCAGTTATGAAAAAACTTAACCTTGCTGTGTTAACAGCGTTCGCCATGCTATGCTTTACCGCCTGCCAGAAAGGTGATGGAGTAGATTCAACACCTTTGGAAGAACCAGACGCTGAAGTTATGGCTATCTCACCTCGGTTCGCCAACCTGCATGTTTGCACAGAATTATACCCTGAAGGCACTGTTGCGCGAGGAGCTACCATAAAAACCAAGCAATGGCCCAATGGCACTACACTAACCGTTAGCCTTAACGGCGGGACAACCTTTGTTCGAAACAAGGTAATTGCTTTTGCCAAACAATGGGAATCTTATGCGAATATCAAATTCAATTTTGTTACCAATGACCGGAAAGCAACCATCAGGGTTAGCTTCTCACCCGGTGGATCCTGGTCTTATATTGGCAATGATGCCAACTCGATAAAAGGAGGTAAAGCCACTATGAATTTTGGCTGGTTTGATAACACCACTCCTGATGAAGAGTTCAGCCGCACCGCCATTCATGAATTCGGACATGCTTTAGGAATGATCCATGAACATCAGCATCCTTTAGCAGACATTCCCTGGGATAAACCCGCGGTATATGATTATTACAGGCAAACACAGGGATGGACCACCCAACAAGTGGATGTCAACCTGTTTCAAAAGTATTCTACAACTCAAACAAACTTCAGTGCTTATGACCAGGCGTCTATCATGCACTACCCGGTAGAAGAAGAATTGACCATAGGTGATTTTTCTGTGGGATGGAATACCGTTTTATCTCCGACCGATAAATCCTTTATTGCTACTGTTTATCCAAAATAAAAATCAGATCAATAGCGCCCGGTCAATTTTACCCGGGTGCTATTGATTATCCTGTATTTTTTTGATCCTGCTTTCAATATGCTCCTGCTCTCCTCTGGTTGCGATTTCGAGCGTTAGGGCCTTCCGGTAATAGGTCAAAGCTTTTTTATACTCCTTCTTTTTGAAGTAATAATCGCCCGCGGCTACATAGCTATTATAATAATTAGGATTTTCGGCAATCAGGCTATCCGGTATGATCGTAGCACCATCCATGGCCAGTTGTTTATTGGCCCTGAATTGTTCAAACCTTTTAAAAGTGGGCGTATAGATAAAACTATCTGCCTTGATGTTGAGATCTGCCTCGTATATCTCGCGGTTATTCTTCATACCCTTAAGGGCAAATACTTTATTGAGGTCGTAACATACAAATTGCCCCATTTGCCAGGGCGAAGTAGACACCCATACCCTTAATTGCTGCGGCTCAAATACAATAGCATGGTGAGCAATAAACTGGTTTACTGCTTTTTCATTACCCAACCCGATGTCGGCATTGTTGATACCCTTATAATCGCGTAAAATGTTGACGGTCTTTTGAACTGTGTTGGGGCCACTTTGCTCAAGCAGCTGTGTAAGCCGTTGATACCGGTACACAGATGCGCTGTTCTGTCTTTGTTCCACATTGGGCTCACTGTTCCAGAAATCGTTGCTCTGGAAATGATTCGTACACAAGATCTCATTTTTATTTGGATCGTATATTGAAAGAGAGTCCGGCGTTTTTTCAATAACCACGGCTTTATTGTCTATTGCAGAGCCCACTAAAAACGACTCACTTACAAACATCTTTCGTTTCTGCGCTATGGCAATTGCCTCTTTTATGTTTTTTGCATACTGAACAATTTCCCGGGCTACCAGGCTTACGGGGGTTGCCGACCCGCCGGGAATACTGCTTTTAGCCGCATTAATGGTTACTGTTAACCCTTTTTCATTCATACCCGATACCACGCCAACAAAACCGCCCCAGGTAACACTCATAAATTTATATCCCGACGAAGGGCTTACAAACTCCACTATTTTATTCCTGGCAAAATTGTCTCCTACCCAAAAATCGAAATTGCGCCCAATGATCATGGTGCTGTCCTGCGACGCACTGCCCCAGGTGCCAAAAGAGGTGCAGCCCACCAGCATCATATTCTGCAGGGCATGGCCTATATCATGAGCCGAATGATAATTTAAGATGCGGGAGTACTTAGTACCGATATAAGTATAGCCCTCTGATGCCGATTGAGATACACCATAAATTTCCTGCTTATACTCATCCGTTACATTTTCAGGCAGATCGCGGTTAAACCAACCGATAAAGTATTTTAAAAAATGCAGGTAAGATTTGGAAGGGATCATTTTATTGATCTGCTCACTGAAATAATCCTCCTGCTTTTTAACCAGCTCTTCGCTTAGCTTACCGTTGACAGTACCCAGCTCGTACGGAGTACCTTCTATATACATTTCATACAAACCAGAATTGCTTTTCCGGAACCAACTGTTTTTAATGGCATATAAACCTGTATCCGGCTGTTCCCGTTGCAGTTGCAAAGCAGATAAATCGCCGACCTTTGGCGGGTTGATCTTTGAAACCCAAGCGAGATAGGCAAATAATAATCCAAAGAGCAATACCATCACTCCTGTCACCCGTAAAAACCTTCTCCAGAATCTTTTGCTCATTTGCTTTTAATAACTCTTTAATACTATTACACTCCGTACATCGTACATGGTACATCATACATCCAACATTTGCTCACGCTTCCCTAATTCTCTCCACCAGGCCCTCATCTCCTGTTAGCATCACACAGGTTAGCACTGCACTAAGCGAAGTGCCTAAAATGCCATGCAAATTTAAATTTTGCCCTGTTAAAAACAGGTTAGGAATTTTTGTTCTCGGACTGATCATTGTTTGCAATGGATCATGATAGTCTTTTTGAATACCATACATACTGCCTTCGGTATCGCCGATATAATCCCTGTTTGTAAGCGGCGTGGATGTGTAATAACTTTTGATATGTGCTATTATCAAAGGAAAACGCTCTGCTATTAAATCCAATAGCACCCGTACTCTATCTTCTTTAAATTGTTCGTACGCTATACCCCTGTTGCTTTCCCTGCCAACCCTGTTATAGGTATTGGCCCACTCGCTTACCTCCTCATATCGCATCGGTGTAAGTACCGAAATGGTAGCTGAAAAGCCCGGATGCAGCTTATCCTCTGTAAAATACAGGCCATAACCCAGCGGCCAGTTTTCTTTTGTGTAATGATTCAATTGCCACACCTGTCCCTCTTTATGAAAATAGTAATTACATTTCTCGTAGGGAACGGCCTTTTTTTTCAAAACTATATGAAGAGAAAAAGAAGAGACCGTTTGCCTGAGACCACCAATTCTTTTTTTGTAAAGGTTTTTTATCAGGGTAGATTGCGTGATCGCCAATGTAGCTGCCGGGTGTATATTCGAAATGAAATAGTCCCCTTCAACCAGCCGGCCATCTTCCGTAAGCACATGAGTTACTTTACCGCCGTCCTCCTTAATTGATGTTACCGCCGTGTTCCGGAGGATCTCCCCACCATTTTTCCGGATAGAGGCCACCAGTATTTTCGCGATCTGCGATCCGCCGCCAACACATTTCCAGCTGCTTTCGATATAGCTATTAAGAATTAATGCATGAACATGGAAAGGAGTTGTATGAATATCTCCTGCATATAGCAAATTATTACCCGCCAGTACAGCCTGCAGCTTTTTATTTTTTGTGTAAGAAGCAATTACGGATGCGGCACTCTCATTATTGCCTTTATAGAGTTCATCCGTTTGAGGCTTTAAACTGAGATTGTACAGGGGGAAAGAATTACAAACCTCTCTTATTTTTTGACAATAAGCAATAATGGCTTGCCGCTCCCCGGGAAATGCATCCAACAGCTGATGCTGAAAGGCTTCATAACCCTGTGCCTGGCAATACACATTGTCATCGCCCTGGATAATGATACGGTCAAAGCCACCCTCCATTCTTTCCAGTTTCAACTGGTCCATCAACCCCACATACTTAAAAACCTGGTAAAGCGTCTGGCCCTTCTCAAGCCCGCCGATATAATGTACGCCCGTGTCGAAGACCTGCTTATCACGGGAAAAAGTTTGCAGGTTGCCGCCAAATTGCCTGTTCTTTTCCAGCAGACATACCTTCATTCCGCACATTGCCAGTAAATTAGCACACAGCAAACCACCCAGGCCACTGCCTATTATCACTACATCATATTTTTTGCTGCCTGCCATGGAACATGCAAAATTCGTAGAAAACAAATAGTTTTTTAACAAAAACAGAAAAGGAATGTTACTACCTTTGCGATGCAGATGAAAAAAGTCACATTGTTCATATTGCTTTCATGCTATATGCTGATGACCACGGGAGTGGTTGCAGTATCGCATTACTGTATGGACCGTTTGGCATCGGTTAGTCTTTTTGCTGCTGAAGAAAAAAAATGCGGTAAGTGTGGAATGGAGAAAGAGCAGCATAGCTGCTGCAACGACCAGGAAACATTAGTGAAAGGTGATACCGATCACAATAAAGCTCCTGTATACGTCTATAATCTACCGGCCCTGGATGAAATGCCGGTAATAATAACCGATTTTTTGCTGACCACCCTTTTAAATGGCAACAATCATTTAGATAATCAAAGCCATTCACCACCTTTGCCCGATAACGATCTTTATCTGGCTAATAATGTTTTCAGGATATAGGATAATTGTTCCCATACACCCTAAAGTGTAACAGGGATTACTGTGTTTAGTCACTACCTCGCAGGTAATGATGATCCTTATTATTCTATTTTAAAATCAAAATTTTATACAATGAAAACATTACAAATATTTCTTTTAGCATGTCTTTTTACCATCGTTTCAAATAACGACGCCGTAGCTCAATCTAAAAAAACTGAGACCTTTGATGTTTCGGGTAATTGTGGTATGTGCAAATCGAACATTGAGAAAGCCGCCAAATCAGCAGGTGCATCTTATGCCGCATGGGATGTAGACTCTAAAAAGCTGACCGTTAAGTTCGCTAACAATACAAGTACAGCAAAAATTCAACAGAAAATAGCTCAGGCTGGTTATGACAATGCAGGAGCCAAAGCCTCGGATGAAGCATACAATAAATTGCACGGATGTTGCCAGTATGAAAGGAAGGCACTAAGCGCCGACAAAAAAATGGACTGTTGCAGCAACCCGGCAGAACAGGCTTGTTGCAAAGAGTCTCCGGCTAAAGATTGCTGCAAAAAATCATAAGCAGATCATAATGTCATTAGTTTAAAAGTGCAGGGTTTTGCATCCCAGGGCTTAAGAATGCCGGGAAAACGCAACCGGGCTTCTTAAGCTAATGACATTACATCCTATTCTATTCACTATCATCCTGGCAGGCGCATCTTTCGGAACAGCACCGCTGTTTCGCAGGAATGATTACTGCCTTATACCAGACCATGTTTATTAAAATATTGAACAATGAAAAAAGTTATTTTTTTCCTGATGATCGCTATGGGCGCCATACAGGCGAATGCACAATTTACCAAAGCAACCTTACAGGCCAACGGGCTTACCTGCGCCCTGTGCAGTAATGCCATTAATAAATCGCTTCAAAAAGTGGGCTTTGTTGAATCGGTAAAGTCGGACATAAAGAATACGGCTTTTAATATTCAATTCAAACAGGGCAGCGAAATAAACGTAGACCAGATTCGTAAAGCAGTTGAAGAAGCCGGATTTTCGGTGGGTAGTTTGAAACTGACCGGTGATTTTAATAACCTGAAGGTGGAAAACGACAAACACCACAAAATTGGTAACGCTAATTTTCACTTTGTGAATGTTAAAGACCAGGTATTGAATGGCGAGCAAACCATTACTATTGTTGATAAAAACTTTGTGAGCGACAAGACCTTTAAAGCAATGAAAGCCGCTACCAAAAAAGATTGCATCAACACAGGAAAAGCATCTCATTGCTGCAGCGATGTAGCACAGGGAGCGCGGATCTATCATACCACCATTTAACGGATAAACATCTGCTAAATACCGGTTTTCACTACAACCCGGATAGTAGGCTAATTATAACAAGCAAAGCACTTCGATATAATCCCGGTGGTGATGTCTTCACTACCACGGGTTAGTGCCGTGGTTTTTTATGGGTGGTTAGCTAACCAGGATTTTGAACCTTTAAATTAAACAAGTGAGATATATTATTTTGTGCATGTTTTTACTACATGCAATGTGGGCAACAGCGCAGGAGCTATACATTTATACCGAACCGGCTTCTAACATACCTGCGAAATCAATCAGCGCAAAGTTGAGTGCGAATTATGCCAAAGGCATGCGCCAGGGTAGTGAAGGTGTAGTGCAACGCTACAGACCCGAAATGTATATGGGCCTCTCGAAAAATTTTATGCTAAAAGCATCAGGAACGTTTGCTAATATGCATACCGATGCCTTTAAATTTGAGTCAGCCTCTCTATACGGTAAATACAGGTTCCTATCGAAAGATGAAGCACACCGTCATTTCAGGATGGCAGCTTTTGCAGACGCATCTATCAGCAAAGCCCCCTTCAGGTATGATGAAATTGCTTTAATGGGAGATAAAACAGGCGCCGAAGCAGGAGTAATAGCTACGCAGCTGATCCATAAATTAGCCATAAGTGGTACGGTAAGCCATGTGCAGGTTTTAGACAAATCAAGATTTGATGAGGCTCCCATGAACCTGCCTTACCAGGCGATGAATTATTCTTTATCTGCCGGCTATTTGTTATTCCCAAGGAAATACGAAGATTACCAGCAAACCAATTTTAATATCTATACCGAAATACTGGCGCAACAAACATTGGACACGAAAAGGTATTATGTTGACATGGCCCCGGGCGTTCAGTTTATTTTCAATAGTAACTCTAAACTCAACCTGGGCTACCGTTTTCAATTAGGCAGCGATATGAACCGGATGGCCCGTAGTAGCGTACAATTAAGTTTTGAGCGGACTTTCTTTGGCGTGCTTTAAGCTATTTCCTGATAACCCATATTACATTAGAAGTGTACTTTGTATGATCGATCCTTTGCAAAGTCGCTTCTTTTTTTATAGCGAGCGCTTCAATCATTTTACCCGAAAGAAAATGAAGCTGATTCTTGGTTTTATTAAAGGAGAATATCTTTGTAGACAATAGCTCTGTGAATTGGGTTCCTTTATGCTTTTCTTTTAAATCAGCATCCCCATCACGAATAATAAGTACGCCTCCTGGTAATAAGCTATCGATTGCCTGCTCTATTACCTGCTGCTGAGCTACCGGCTGCAAATAATGCAACACATCGCTGATGATAATGCCATTGTACTGTTTGAATGGATAAGCTGAAATATCTCCCTGCACAAACTGTAGTGCTGCGGTCCGGCTAAAGCAATGCTGCGCTGTGGCTATTTTTTCTTCATCATAGTCCACACCGGTAAAGAATCGCTTTCCCTGGCTGGCCCAATGCAGGGTATAAGCCATAAAGCCGTAACCGCAACCAAGGTCTAAAAAACGGCCTTCGCAGGGTAGCAACTCATGAAAGGGCTGGTAATAATTTTCCAGCTTCAGTTTTATTTTCAGGTACCATTCCAGTACGGGCCCTTTATAGATATAATTAAAAAACAAATGCTCTTTAAAGTACGCCGGTTGCTCCAGCTCTTTTGTTAACGCCTCATGCTGTTCTTTAAAATACCTTGAAATATTTTTGGTTCTTTCCTGGTAAGTGGTGCCCCAGCTTTCATCGTCCGCCTTGATCCTGGGCAAATATTTTGCAGTAATAGGACCATTCTTCAGCAAAAAGTCCCCCTTGGTCATGGTGTATCCCAACCCATGAAATAATACAGGTACTATATCCAGCTTCAGTTGTTCTGCCAAATAGAATGCGCCTTTATGAAAACGCTTCATAGGAGGCTGAGAAGTACGGGTGCCTTCGGGGAACACCGATATCGAATATCCCTGCTGCACCTGGGTGTTGAGCAATTCCACACTATTCTCAACACCATTAGCAACGGGGTAGAAGTCCGCCATCTTAATGGCCCATCCAAAAACAGGGGAGTTCCAAACCCAGCGATTGGTTAATAAGATCAGGCGTGGGTTTAACATGGCCATTTGTAATATATCCAGGAAGGACTGGTGGTTGGCAATTACTACGGCTGGCTGTTCAAAATTCTCCGCCTGGGGATTGATCTGCCGCTTTTTGAAATTGCCCATAATGTATAATACAGACATGCAGAATTTGGACAACAGGTAATGGTAGATATACTTGCCTTTTTTATGTCCCACCACTTTGAGCTTTATTAAAAACAATCCCAATATAGTAAGCAATACACTTACGAATCCAAAATAAAAGAAGGAAAAAACGGACCGGCTCCAGCTCCACAGTGTCCACGGATGAAAGCCTTTATCAATCCTTTTTTTAATCACCATAGAAAAGAAGAATGGGATCAGGATCTGCGACATAATTACCACGCAAAGAATGCCGGTAACGGATATAAATGCAATAGACCTTAGTGCAGGATGTTTAGCAAAGATCAATACTCCTAGCCCGGCAACGGTAGTAATTGCAGATAACAGTATAGAAGATTTGTAGGAAGCCAGGTTTTTCTTTCCTGTTTTATATTCATTCAGCAATCCGTCCATTACAAACAAGCTATAGTCATCACCCAAGCCAAAGATCAGCGCCGAAATAATGATATTAACGATATTGAACTGGATATTACAAACCGACATGATACCCAATATCCATACCCAGCTGATTGCCATCGGGATAAAAGACATCAGCATGAGCTCTATTCGACCATAGGTTAATAATAACATAGCCGCTACAATAATAGAGATGATCCATGCGATACGATTGAAATCATCATTAACCATTTGCGTAAGGCGCGCCGTAAGATACTGCCTATCCAGCACTGTCGCATCCGAACGCTTTTCCAGTTCAGTAAGCACCCGGGGCTTATGCTGCTCGGGTACCTTAATTAAAGTCACAACCGAAGCCTTGTTGTTTTGCTCCGTGATATAATCATCCAGGAAACTATTGCGAAGCGGTTGTAGCTTTTGAGGACTAACCGGTTCGTAAGGCCGGTTCAGCAGCTCCCTGAAATTATCCAGGCCATCTACAGTAAATCCCGAGGCAGGAGCTAATGTAGCAGCCAGAGAGAGCACCTGCTGCTTTTTCGCTGTTGTCCAGTAAGCATTCCATCGGTTAATTCTCAACCGCTGCAGACTATCAGACATAAAAAGATCGGACACACCAGAACTGGTATTGATCAGCCCTTTTGCCTTCAGGCCAGCTACCTGGTTTTGTAATGATTCATTTTTTTCTAAAGCATCATCGAGGTTGTTACCCTCGCTTACAATGTATACCGATTTTAAAGCCGCTCCGCTGATGCTGTTCATTTTAGCTTCTGCCTGCTTCAGCTTTGGCGACATATAATTCAACTGCATCATATCGGGCTCAAAACCTACTTTTTTAGCAAACGGATAGAGCACGATGGTAATAACAATAATACCGGCTACTAACCATTTATTAGACTCCAGCCTGACAGAAGAAATTTGATCCAGCCAGGATGCTTTCACGATAAGGTTCTTGTCGGAACGGATAAAATGGGGTAAGAACACCAGCGAACATACAGCCGCCCCTATAAGACTGAAACCCGCAAATAACCCCAGGTCTTTCAACATGTCTGATGCGGCGTATTGCAAACTGAGAAAGCCTAATATAGTAGTGATGCTTCCGATAGTAAGCGGAAAAGATAGATCCCTGATCACCTCTTTAATATCAGGATGGTGACGGCTATGATTGAATACGTGCAAAGAATAATTAACCGCAATACCCAGTACAATAGATCCGGTGCCCAGCGCAATCACAGAAATACTTCCTTTAATAAAATAAATAGCAGCTAATGAAAAAGCAGCACCATAAATTACGGGCACTAATATGAGTAATGGTGCCCGCTTCTTTCTAAAGTAAATACCCAGGAATATTATTAAAAAAAGTACGGTTACTCCCTGTGTTAGCAAAGTATCTTGTCGTAGCTGGGCTGCATTATTTTGAGACACTACTGCTCCTCCAAAATACCAGGTTTGAATATTAGCAAAATCAGCGGTACCTAAACTGTCAGCAGTACGATCTATAATACGGAAGAGCTGCTGGTTCTTACCCGTATTGCCCGCTGCAAAAGAAGGGGCCAGGAAAAGAAGCAGCGTCTTTTTATCTTTTGTTACAAAATGATTGTTGTGTAGTGTAAAATTATCTTCATACTGCAATTGCTGCAGCTTTTTTAATGCAAGAAATGAAATGCCCGAAGGATCATTCAACACAATATTCTTGATGGGATTGGAAGCAGGAATACCCAAAATAGAGCTGGCGCGACTCATGGATTTGGCCATCTCTGCCGGTTGCAGTAAAGTATCTATTTTTTTATAATCAGCTTCCGTTAAAAATACCGGTAAGTGTTGTTGTATGCT
>JBCNOR010000092.1:0-11489 GCA_039593785.1 Niabella sp.
CGGGCCCGGTCTGGTCGCAGTCCGGGTGAATGGCGGCGAGGCTGCTGAGCACGATTCCCCAACCGAAGATATACCAATACCCAGGCCACCCAGGAAACGGAAAAAAGAAAAAGTATAGGGATCCTGCGCTAATGCTGATCCTATAGAAGAAATAGTAAAAAATATACCGATCCACAAAAGCACTTTTTTACGCCCGTATTTCTCGGTAGGCCCGCCTCCGAAAATAGCACCCACCACGGTACCCCATAAAGCCATGGACATTATAAAAAAACCATGGAACCAGGGAGAGGTTTGCCAGAGATCTCTTATAGGTAAATTTGCCCCGGATATTACCACTGTATCGAAACCAAATATAAAACCGGCCAAAGCAGCGATAATAGATATTCCCATTAAGTTTTTTCCACCTTTTGCTGTAGTGTTTAAAGCATCGTTACCAGCTTGCATCATTTTATTTTGTATTTATTTTATTATGAATGGTTTCTGGCCAGGAGCTACCATTCATACGGCAATGGTTAAAAGTGGTTTTGAAGTTACTGTAATTATTTTATCCATCCGCTATTTTTATCGGCATGATACAACGTATAGCCTCATTGTTTCAAAAAAAGAGATCCGAAAGAGATATCAGAAATATCTTCCCGGAAAGCCAGCATTTCAGAAAAGCGGGTAATGCAGGTTTAGTCATACCTGGCGCTCCTGCGAAAAGTAAAAGATGTTTATAGAATTAACCTCTGCAGTACGACCATGAGTTTGACAAACGCGCAGAACTTGTATTCAATGATGTGGTGAGCGGAAAAGAAATAAGTGTTCCTTCTCCGCTCAATAAAACGTCAGATCTTTATTGATAATATTGACGAAACAGGAAGGCATTTTCGGGATTCAATCCCACCACCAGGAACTGCCGGTTATTATCTTCAATTTGTTGCTGAGCGGCCTTAGGTAAGGTTCCTAAAGCGAACTGCCTTCTCCATACCACTTCGCCTTCGGTAAAAGACAATGGAAGCTGCTTTGCAAATTCGCCCGGCTTAATAAAATCTTTTTGAAATAGCCTGTTCACGCTTTGTTCGATCTTATCATTGGTGTTAGCAGAAAGTGTAAATATTTTATTTGCTATATGAGCAATAAATGCTGCGTCATGCCGCTTTGATCCGCAGGTATAAATAGCATAATTATTATTATTGGTATCTTCTCCGTATACCTTTTGAGCAATACAAACGGGTACAAAATCAGTTTGCCGGCTTAGCTTATTATGAGCGGCGCGATTAATAACAGATACACCTATAAAGCAGAGAAGCGCCACAACGGCTAAAACACCCATCAATGTATAGCCGAGTTCCTGCGTCATGCCCTCATAAATAACAAACGCCAGAAACATACAGATCATGATACCGATGACTAAGGGCAGGTACATCACCTTATTTTTTCCAAATGCCGATTTTTTAACGTAATCCCGGATGACCTGTGGATCATGTTCCAACCTATTGAGCTCTGTTTGATTCATTGTTATTATTTGATACTTTTAATAAAACCGTTTAATTACTCTTCCCGGTGTGGTGCAGGTATACTTTATCACCCCTCCATTTGTAGTAATCAACTACAAATCCATCCGGTCCTTCCCCGTACTTATATACCTGCTTTTTAACAGGATCAAAAAACAGGTATTCCAGGTCAATTAGTTGCTGATGCCTGGTAAACTTTTGTGTAGCAGGGTTATAAATAAAATACAGGAAGCTGCCGTCATACTTGGTTCTGTCAGGAAACGAGATCGGAATTTTTATATCAAAATGGCCATCGAAGTTGAGATCCTCCAATTGTATTTCGGGAACTCCTCCTATGAATTCATTAAAGCCAGTTAATGTTTGTAACACTTTTCCCTCCCGGATGATCTTTAAAGCGGTAGCTTTATAACGCCACTCCTCCTGCTCTGAAAGATTAATGATTTTTTCTTTGTGCACTACCAATTCATAATCATTAAACAAAGGCGCGTCTTCAGCTGTTACAAGTAGCTGTAGCTTTACAGGCAGCTGCTTACCTGTTTTTACATTTTTCCAGCTACCATTTATTTGATCCGTTGCAAGCAGAGGCGCCTCAATTGAAAACCTGCCTGTGACCTCCCAAACAAATTCCCCATGCTTTTCAACAGGTACTTTTTTGGTGAGCAGGGTTGGATGTTTTAATAGTCCCGTGAGGTTGATTGTTTTTTCCGGGCCCTTATTCAGATAATAATAGTTTCCACTTAGCGTGTCGTTTTGCCTTGTCTGCCGAAGTTGCATGGCTATAGGATAAGTACCAACGGTACCCTTGTAAGAAGCAGTGGTAATCACCATAGTTTGGGCATTTACAGCTGTGAACATGCCTGTAGCTACCATTCCTGTTATAAAAAAGCTTCTGATCGTCATCTGTTTTGTTATACTCAAAGCAAATACCGCTCAAATATATTTCTTCACCTTTTATGCAGATGATTCTTTTACAATTTGCAGGCTTCATTTATTATTTGCAGCTACAACCAGGGCTATTGCTTTTTGCACCAGTCCAGCAATTGGGGATATAATTCTTCTACATTTTTAGCCGGGTTGTTTTGCTTTAATCGCTTCAGCTCTTCATTAAATTCAACGGCTTTTATAAAGCCACGGCTCTTTAATGTACTGTTCACATCGTCATAAGCATATTTTATCATGGTATGATCACCGGCAAACTTATCCCCACAAAAAAGGCAGAAAGTAGCAAAGGTCATATACTCATCAAAAATCTTCGAAGGATTGGGATAATACTCAGTACCGTCTTTTGTAGTATCTACCCACCTGCTTCTGTTTTGAAAAGCTACGTCAATAGCCGCCTTATTATTTTTAGTGGGCAGGCTGATATAATTATGATCGATCTCTGTAAACATGATCCTGGTATTAAAAACAATATTTTGTTTTTCTGTCTGCCCTGATGGTTTTTCCAGTGCGGGCAACACCATCATGATCTGTTTAAAATGATTGTCCGTGTAACTGGTAGTATAGTTTAATCCACCGATTAAAGGTGAGCACATAATAGTATAATTATCTACACGGGTAGTAAAATTTTTCTCCAGCCAGTCCCACTGCTCCTGCAGGTTGGCAAACTTTTTATACTCACCAATCACAGCATTATAAAACCCCAACTGTTGTTTATAGAAATGTTTAAAGCCCGTCTTTTTAGCGAATAGCTCTATTTCTTTTTTATAAGTTGTGATAGGATTGACGGTAATGGTAGTATGTGCAGAAACACTTTGCGCAGGAAATAAATAATTCTTATCAGCCACCAATTTATCCCTTTTGAAATTATAGCTCAAGGCATTGCCTGTAAGAAAGATATAGTTAAGCGGATTCACTTTTATTAAAGAATCAAACCGGGTGATAATAGGCTCTTCTTTAAAAGGTCCAAAATGCTGTATCACATTTTTATAATATGATCCTCTTTGCTCTACCATATCATCGTTCTCCAACCCTGACTTTGTAATCGCAATCATGATATGAAGCAATTCTTTCACCTCATCGATTTCTACTTTAGCTTTTCCCCGGTTAGCTTTTTTAAAGCTTTCATCAAAATTTACTTTTCTAAATCCTTCCTGGCCATGAATGATTTGGGAAATCAAAAGAATAGAAAGTAACACACTAATAGTCTTCATTATATTTTGGTTGAACGGGTTGATTAAAGGGCGCAAATATCAACAGTTCCTTTAAATATTCCAACTTGCTTTATGATTCGCAATCCCACAACCGTAACACCGAAATTATTATCATCATTTTCTATTCGGTATGGATTTTGAATTTCCTATACAAAATTCTGATCTAAACGTAAAGTGTTACAACCTCTTAAAAAAAATAGTATGAAAAACAGATTAGCCCTTTTTACCATTGTTGCCATTACCATTTTATGGAGCTGTAATGGTATATCAGATGACAAAGATGGAACAGGACAACCTGAAAATACCCAGGGCATGCCTACAGACAGCGCAATACAAGGTGGTGCAATACCCTCTATCCTAACGGAGCCCGAGACTAAATTTGCAATAGATGCAGCCAACGGCAGCATGGCTGAAATACAATTGGGTGAAATGGCCCGCAGCAAGAGTAACGCTCCTGAAGTAAAGGAATTTGGGCGTATGATGATTGAGGACCATAGTAAAGCCAATGAGGCGTTAAAGATCATTGCTGAAAGCAAGAACATTCAGCTTCCTGCCAAAGCCAGCGAAGACAAGCAGCAGGTTGCCATTCAGTTATCATCGAAAAACGGCAGCGATTTTGACAAAGCCTATATTGCTCAAATGGTTAAGGACCATGATGCGTCTATTCAACTTTTTGAAAACGCACAAAAAACCGTTAAAGATACCGTTCTAAAGGCTTTTATTGACATTACCTTGCCGGTACTGCACAAACATCAGCAGCAGATATCAACACTTAACAAATTAAAGTAACTGTATTTTTCGCAAATACTATTTATTGCAAATCACAAATCAACAGCACTCTACATGAAGCATCTATTAATGGTACTTACTTCGCACTCAGCGATGGAAAATACAGATAGCACAACAGGTGTATGGCTGAGCGAATTTACCGATCCCTATTACGAATTTATTGATGCCGGCTATAAGGTAACGCTGGCCAGTCCTTTAGGTGGTAAGCCACCGGTAGATCCCCTCAGTTTATTAACCGAAAACATAACCGCTTCCAACAGGCGGTTCAATAACGACAACGATGCGCAATTGGCATTTAGCACTACGCACTTGCTTAATACGATGGAGGCAAAAGATTTCGACGCTGTCTTCTATCCTGGCGGACATGGCCCGCTCTGGGACCTTGCCGACAACGAATACAACGGCCGGTTAATACTGGAGTTTATTAAATCCCGTAAACCTGTAGGCGCAGTATGCCATGGACCTGCTGCATTGCTGAAAGCAGCAGAACTAGCGCCTGGCCTTTTAAGCGGAACAAGGATCACTGCTTTTACCAACACTGAGGAAACGCTTACCCTACGTGCGGATAATATTCCCTACCATTTAGAAACACGTCTAAAAAAATCGGGTGCTGATTTCAGGAGTGCAATACTACCTTTTACCAGTCATGTAGAAACGGATGGGCTTTTCGTCACAGGCCAGAATCCGTTATCTGCGGGCGCCACAGCCAACGCGCTCATCGCATTGTTGAAGAAAGGAACTATCAGGGATTAACATAGCACCGGTCTGTTAAAAAGAGTATTTTTGGAGCAATTTTATATATAGCTTTATGGCCCGGCAAATTGAGTTTAGCTTACCCGAATTTTCATACGGTTTTCATATTATTACAGACCTGGTATTGGACCAGTTGGGTGCGTTACCTCAAACAGGCATGCTGCATCTCTTTATCAAACACACATCCGCTGGTCTTACCATTAATGAGAACGCAGACCCGACGGTCTTAAAAGATTTCAAAACTTTTTTTGCCGATTGGATCCCTGAGCGTTACCCCAAGTTTGTACATACCGACGAAGGCCCTGATGACATGCCGGCGCATATTAAGGCTTCGGTTGTGGGGCATGCGGTTACCATACCTATCACCCACCATCGTTTAAACCTGGGTACCTGGCAGGGCATTTACTTATGCGAATTCAGGTATCATGGTGGCCGCAGAAAACTGGTAGCTACTATTATAGATTAATCCAACAATCGTTCGCAAGATGTACCTTCTAATCAATTGCAAATTTTTTCAGGCGATTGGCCAGGTCTTCTATATCTTCCTTCCTTGCCATCTTATTGATCCAGCTCTCCGGTATGCTGTTTGCACCATACAATAAACCCGCAAGTCCACCGGTAACAGCCGCCGTTGTATCTGTATCAAAACCCAGGTTTACAGCTTTCAAAGTAGCCTCACTGTAATGATCAGTTGTGAGTAAACACCAGATACTGGCTTCCAAAGTATGTAACACATAGCCACTGCTAAATATTTCATCTATTTCAAGGTTGTAGATTTCTCCCTTCAATAACCGGTCAAACTGTTTTATTTCTTCGATGTCTATTGCCAGTTCATTTAAATAAACCGGTATTTCTATCTGCAGATTTTTATAAACCTGCATTTTATCTACACCATCAATTAACTGGCGGGCAAACTCCAGGTAATAAAAACAGGCAATTACAGATCGAACATGACCATGTGTGATAGAAGACACTTGCTTTATTATATCGTATCGTGCAGCTATATCTTTGTCTTTTATATAAACAATCAAAGGCAATATTCGCATCAGCGAACCATTTCCGTTATCATTTACCTCCATACCGCCGGCCAGTTCTGGTGGGTAACCTTGCTGAAGCCGGGTGATAGACTGCGTTGTAGCGATCCCTACATCAAATACATCTCCTCTTGGCGTCCAGTAATTGTTATTCAACCAGGCAATAAAATTATCCGCGATGACGGACAGGCTAAACGGTTGAGCTAAAGCTTCAGCCAAACAAAAAGCCAGGGAACTATCATCCGAAAAAGTGCCTTCCGGAAGATTATAAGTGCCATAGCCTATCATGTCTGTTACCGGTTGCACGGCTATGGCCGCCCTGCTCTTAAACTCTACGGGAACACCCAAAGCATCACCTACTGCAATACCGAACAATATATCCCGGCAAATATCTTTCTCTACATACATTTTCTAAAGTTTGACTGTTTAGTACTTTATTCTCCTCATTTAAACAACGTCTCATACGCTTGTACCAGTTGCCTGAAAACGCCCCTGGAATCTAAACTAACAGATTTACCCGCAGATTGGCCTGCCCACAAACTTGTATATTCACGATCATTATGTTCTTGCGCCCGTTTACGTAAAACTGCCGTTAAGCTATTTTGTAAAGGATAAGGTGGTATAGCTATACCTGCCTGTTCTATTTCCTTCATCATTTCATTTTGCATACCCCTGGCCCACCGCCCGGAGAAAGCCCTGGTTAAAACGGTATCAGTATCCCTGGCTTCGCTCAGCCTGTTTTTGTAGGCAGTGATGGCCATGCTTTCCTGGGTGCCTATGAAAGCGGTTCCAACCTGGATGCCCTCGGCGCCCAGGTCAAAAGCTGCTTTTATTGTTGCCGCATTATTAATGGCTCCTGCAGCAATACAAGGTATATCCACCTTACTTTTAAGCTGGGGTAACAAAGAAAACAACCCTATTTGTGGCAACTGCCTGTCTTTTATAAAGGATCCGCGATGGCCACCCGCCTCAATGCCCTGCACCGAGATCATATCAATACCCTGCTGCTGCAAATACAAAGCTTCATCTACGCAGGTAGCCGTTCCTATTAAAATACATCCATTTTGTTTCAGCTTTTGGATGCTATTGCTATCCAGGCAGCCAAAAGTGAAGCTCACTATTTCAATCTTTTCTTCAACCAAAATATCTATTTGATCAAGATGATTGTACAATCTAAAGTTGGTAAGATCAGCAGCATTAAGCGGATAACCACGTTTAGCCGCTATTGCAAGAATCAGCTGGCGCATGGGCTCCAGCTCTTCATCTGTATATACCGGAATGTCATGTGTAAACAGGTTAACAGCGAAAGGTTTTGGAGTAAGGCTTTTCGTTTTACGGATTAATTGTAAGGTAGCTTCGGGGGACAATCCTCCCACGGGCAAAGAACCCAGCCCTCCCTCATTAGACACCGCCGCAGCCATCTCAGGTGTAGATACTCCCAGCATGGGCGCTTGTATGATGGGGTAAACCACTTTTAAAATTTGAGCTAACTGGCTCGATGAATCCATTGTATATTGATTGAAGGTTAAAGCTTAAACTGCAATCTAGTAAATAATACATAATGATTGCTACTGCTAATCGCAATAGGAACCAATACACTAAAAAGACAACCTGGTTTCTAATCACCTGGTCTATCTGCTTTGGCATACACCATCTGGTAATTGTACCATGCTGCAACCCAACCGGCATCTGTACTTATCTCAGTTTTAGCGAACGGATCTTCCATCTCCCTGGCAAAAGATGTACCTGGCCGTAGCATTATGTACTTATAAGCGTACGACCACTTTGCCCACAGTCCTGCCGCTTTCTACCTGCAGGTGTGCCTTCGCCATTTCATCAAAGTCAAATACTTCTGACACATGAGGATTAAGAGTATCTTTCGACAGCCAGGCCGCCAATACCTCCATATCAATGCCGCTTGATGTCACCAAAAAGAACATTGCATTTACATTTTTTGCTTTGGCCCTTTCCATCTGGCTTTCACTCAATCCGGCAGGAATACTGATAACAACCCCGCCATCCTTTACCACATCCAATGATTTGTCAATATTTTCTCCGCCTACAGTATCCATCACAAAGTCGTATTTAACCTCACTGCTTTCCCAGTCGTACCCGTGGTAGTCGATGTGTGCATCAGCGCCAATACTCATTACAAAATCTTTGTTTTTTGCAGAAGAAGTACCGACCACATAAGCACCCAGGTGTTTGGCAACCTGTACGGCAAAATGACCTACACCGCCGGCAGCAGCGTGTACCAGTACCTTTTGCCCTGGTCTTACATTTGCGTGCCTGGTCATTGCCTGGTAAGCTGTTAATGCGGCCAGCGTTGAGGCTGCGGCTTGCTCATGTGTAATATTTGCCGGCTTGGCTGCAAGCTGGCTTACGGGTGCTGCCACATACTCCGCATAAGCCTTGCCGTGGCCTGGGAAATGGATCATTCCAAACACTTCATCGCCCGGTTTAAAAGTTGCATCGCTGCCGGCCTCCGCCACAACTCCGCTGATGTCCCAGCCGGGTATAAGCGGGTGCTCATTTTTCAGGACCTGATAAATCCCCGCCCCTTCCCGTACCTTAACATCTACAGGGTTTATGCTGATGGCTTTTACCTCCACCAATACTTCGTCGTTTTTGACCTGAGGTTTTGCGGTTTCTACATACTCAAAATTTTCTACGCCACCAGGTTTGTTTATGATAATCGCTTTCATTACTATTGTTTGTATAATGCTATATATTATACAAAGCATGGATATACCGCATGTGGGTATCCATGCTTTGCTTATGGCAGTTAAAGATATTTTGCAAGATTGAGTTCCACATCACCGTAAGTCTGCAGGCCCTGGTCCAGCAATGCTTTGATCCTTGTTCTTGCTTCCGGCTCTGTAAGTGAAGCAAAGAAAGCAACCTGGGTTTCCATAATATGCTCATTTTTGGGCAGGGGCGCCCTTGCATTCATAGTAGCCTTGATTTTTTGAATGATCTTCAGGTCAAAGGAAGCGATCCGGCGCGCTAAATTCTCCACGAACGCATCCAGCTCCGTATCGGCAAAAGCCCTGTTGATCCATCCATATGCTGCGGCAGTGTCGGCATTGTAATCGTCACCACTTAAGATGATCTCCAGCGCTCTCGCTTTGCCTGTCAACAAATGCAGGCGTTCCAGTCCGCCGCCACCCGGAAACGAGCCGATCCCGATCTCCGGCTGTGCAAACACCGCCTTTTCTTTACTGGCAAACCGCATATCAAAAGCCTGGATAAATTCGCTCCCCAGTCCACGTGCGCGGCCCCTGATAGATGCAATGCTGACAAACGGTGCCTGCTCCAGCCGTTTCGCCACATCGGGCCAGGATTTTGAAAGACCTGTTTTTCCCTCACCTTTGGGAAACTCAAAAATGTTTACCAACTCCGCATGTGCCACATAAAAATCAGGATTGGCACTTTCAAAAACAACAACTTTCAGGCGTTCATTAGCCTCCAGCTCATCCATAAGTTCGCGGAGCTGCACGGAGAATTCGGGGTCGAATACATTAACCGGAGGGTTATTGATGCTTACCTTCCAGTAGCTTTCGCTGATCACTTGTTTTGTGAAGATCATAATTTCCAATTTTAGTTTGATTGAAAAATAAAAGCAACTTTTGTAAATTTGCTTTCAAATTGCAAGTGCAAATATAGAAACAAATACTTGCAAAATGCAAGTAAATTTATTTTATGGCGGAAATAAAAAAAAGATCGGGCTGCCCTGTAAGCAGCTCCCTGGATATATGGGGAGATAAATGGTCGCTGCTGATTGTAAGAGACCTGATGTATGCAAAGGCCTGTACTTACGGCGACTTTTTAAAATCTGAAGAAAAAATAGCCACCAACATCCTTGCGTCCAGGTTGCAGACGTTGGAAGCAGCCGGCATTATTTCAAGGTCGGAGCACCCCGACAGTAAATTGAAGTTTTTATATCGCCTTACTGAAAAGGGAATTGATCTGCTGCCCGTGATAATGGAGATTTACCTGTGGGGAGACAAGTACTTCACGCTGTCCGATACCCATAAAGCATTTCTGAAAGAGGTAAAGAAGGATAAAGAAGCTTTTATAAAAAATTTAAAGCAGAAGCTTAAAAAAGCAACTGCATAACAAAACCGTAGCCAACGGACGGTGTACATCATAGAAAGCAAATAAGAAGCACCTACATTATATTGTAAGTGCCTGAACTTTAAGTAATCCGGATTGGATTCGAACCAATGACCTTCCCATTTTAAACGGGATGCTCTAGCCAGTTTTGGCAATCAGTACCCTGATACGGTTTGCACTTTTCCAGCCCTTAATCTCTTTCCCTCTTTTTTGTGCATCCTCTTTTTGAGAGTATCGTTCTGAAAAAACACATTGCCAATCTTTGGCACGTGACGTAAATCCGGAATGATTACTTAAATGACGACGTAAACGTTCCTCTAAACTATCAGATGTAGAACCAACATAAAATTTATTGAGTACGGTGGAATACAGAATGTAAACTGTATACATCATAGGAAGCAATTTGTGACCCGGATTGGATTCGAACCAATGACCTACTGCTTAGAAGGCAGTTGCTCTATCCAGCTGAGCTACCGGGCCAATTATGTTTTATGCTTTTTGTCATTAGTTATTGACCGAACCAATGACCTTCCCGTTTTAAACGGGATGCTCTCGCAAAAGCTACCGGACCATCCTGAAAAAATTTCCAGGGCGCAAATATAAAGATTTTAGTTGAAGCTATCCTAAATATTTCGCCATTTCTTCCTGGTAACCCAATGCCTTCTTACGGGCAGCTTCTGCGAAATCAGCTCCGCCCGAAGCAAAAATGATATCACGGCTTACATTTACCAACAATCCGCAGTCGCTGTTCATTGCCTGCTCCGATATATCTTTTAAACTACCACCCTGAGCCCCTACTCCCGGAACCAGTAAAAAATGCCCCGGTATAATTTGGCGGATAGCAGCAAAAGAATCAGCCTGGGTGGCACCTACCACAAACATTATATTTTCATCAGAGCCCCACTGCGACACTGTTTTTAGTACTTTTTCATATAATAAACCTTCACCACATGGCTGCAGCTCAAAGTCGGCGGCTCCTTTATTGGAAGTTAAGCCAAGCACAATCGCCCATTTACCATCGTATTTTAAAAAGGGTTGTACACTATCACTCCCCATATAGGGAGCTACTGTAACCGAATCAAAAGGCAGGGCACTGGATGTGGTAGGCCACGGTGCTGTCGTTGATCTCGGCGGCGGAACCTTCCTGG
>JBCNOR010000093.1:0-11482 GCA_039593785.1 Niabella sp.
TAGTTTTATCTGCCTCTGCGGTCCACTCAACATGAACTTCAAATTCATTGACCTCCGTGCCGTGAAAATGCATTTATTACTTGCGCTGCAGATTAAAATCCCATTATAGCGATGTCCACGGAAAATCCGAAAAGTAGGTATCCGGCTTAAAATTACTGAACCGGCTCTGCTATGATCGATTTCAGTTTCATTAACTCAGCTCCTGCTTTAGCAGGTTTTACTGTCAGTGTATACATACCGGGTTTTTCCACATGCAGAATGGCTACAGGGTGCTTTATAAAAAGCAGCGGTGCCTTACGGTCAAACTCCGATGTGCGCAAAGTTCTAAATAAAAAAGGTTGGCCATTTACCTCAAGGATCCCCTCCTGCCGTGAACCCGACTCGGAGCAGGCATATTCCAATATAAACTTATAGTCTCCCTGATCAGTAATGCGTACAGAAAATGTTGCCTCATCGGCTGGATTTTGCATATCTGTCACACATGTGGTATGTTTCCAATCGCCGTAATAATGACTATAGGTTAATGGCTGTATCCTGGCAGCTCCCGTAGTTTTTGCAAAAGCAGCATTAATGTAATTCGTCTCAAATGCCGCTGCAATAGTAACCGGAGCAGTTTCGTTATACGCAGGCTCTGCCCCACTGTATTCAACTACCAACACCGTATTAGGGCTTTGTTCATTTTTTACCCCCTTCATCAGCACCAATAGGTCCGTTCCTTTTTTTTCAAAAGACAGATTCTTTTTGTCCGTCAGCGAATACACCTTCAACACATTGTTTTTAAAACCGGGTACTAACACCAGATCATGTGCGGGGCGATTGACGACATGCAAAAATAATTTTCCCGGCTTGGAGGTTGTAACGCCCCAGGGTTGTTCCGGCACAAATCCTGCGGTAGTAGCATAAATACTTTCGCCATTTTTTTGCAGCCAGGCACCAGTTTCCCGTAAATATTTTACAGAATAGTAAGGTATTCTCCCTTCTCCATCCGGCCCAACATTCAGCATCAGGTTACCTCCTTTGGATGCCACATTTGCCAGCAACCGGATAATTTCAGCCGGAGATTTGAAATTCATATCGTGGGTAATATATCCCCAGGAATCGTTGTGCGTGTAAATAGACTCCCAGGCTCCTTTAATAGGAACCGGTGGTACTTCCGAATCACCAAAATCTTTATAGTCGCCCAATCCCTGGCCTACCCGGCTACTGAATAAGCTATTGGGCTGCAGTTGACGCAGCTCATTAATAAACTGCTGTGTTTGCTCCTTACTCATGCCGCCCGGCGTATCAAACCACACAATGCCCAGCGGACCGTAGTTGGTTAATAGTTCCTTTAACTGAGGAATAGCTTTTTTTTGGTAGTAAAGCTGGTAATCTTTTTTTGATTCATCAAAATCCCAGGTATTTTTTCCACCATTGGGCTCGTACCAATCCTGGAACTGCGAATAATAAAAACCAAACTGAATTCCAAGGCTACGTGTAGCTTCTGACAGGGCTTTCATAGGATCCTTCTTATAAGGTGTGGCATCCACAATATCAAAATCTGTAACCTTCGAATCGAACATTGAAAAACCCTCGTGATGCTTGGCCGTAATAACCATGTATTTCACACCGGCGTCCTTCGCCAGCTGCGCCCATTCTCCGGCATTAAACTCTACCGGGTTAAATGAGGCTGCTATTTTTTTATAATCTTTTACAGGAATACGGGCCTGGTTCATGATCCATTCACCACTACCATAATAGTTTTTTCCACTCCAGACTCCGGCCAACTTGGAATACAATCCCCAATGGATAAACATCCCGAACTTAGCATCTTTAAACCATTGAATATTCGGATGCTCCTTACCAGATGCTGATTTATCCCACATCTCTTCCATTCCCTGTGCTTTGGAAACAAGGAATCCGGTGGAAAAAGCTAATACTAAAAATATACTCTTCATTCGTTTATTTTTATCGTCAAAAGTGCGATAATAATTTTATGCGGGTTGATGCTTTGAATACAGCTGGGATTGGCTCAATTTGTTCTACCTCTTCTTTGAATCGAGAACAGGAGAAACCCACGCCTTTTTATCATGGAACCAGGGAGTGTCCAGGTTCGAAATTACTTACAAAATCTGGTGATCTTATAAAACAGATGTATTACGAATGCCCTAGCCAAAATACCACTTCATTTTATAACTTTTTTAAAGAGCTAATAGGATAACATCTTCTTTGTTGTCAAAAACAACGCAAAATGTGATCACTCTAACCATTGCCCTTAAGATCGAACTTATTCTGCAATACGCTATCCAGCCCGTTTTTCCTATTCAGTCAGGGCTTACTATATGGAAGTTCAATGAATGGTGTATAAAACAAATCAACACAATTTTCTATTGGCATAAATGCGGTTCTGTACTGCACTACGCTAGGATTTTTTATACCAGGCAACGCTACCCGGTTTTCATATGGCGTAATCCGTACTGTATCCACTCCGTTACCCGTGTTCGTATATACAATTTCGGTAAGCTGCATTATATAAAAAATTCCAGGCTTAGGAAGATTAATTTCGGGTTTGAATAAAATTGAATCCTTAGCACCCGAAAACCTGAAAGCCGAGAAAATCCTGTTAGACAAAGCGCTGTTATAATTGGGACCATAGATAAACTGACTGGCAGACACAGCCCTCGAACTATCATTTGCAGCAGAGTATGACCGGATTGAAATTGAATAGGAGGTTTCCTTTAAATTAGGTAAATCAACTTGCTTTAAACGTCCATACTCATTGGGCTGAACCGGGATATCAATCTGAACTTCATCCGGTGATAAACTATTACGTACAAAAGCCTTCAACCTGGTTACTTTGGGGTCGCTTGTCATTTTAAACCTTATACGCCCTCTCAGATTACCTGTTAAAAGAGATAAGGAATCGATCCTGCCCGGGTAATAAATTTCACCGGTTTGTAAATATTCCTTATAAGCCTCTCCCGTTTTTTCACAGCCCGATAGTATAGCTATTAAAGCAGCCAATATATATATAGTTGAGTACTTCATTTCAAAAGTGATCTTTATAATTAATCATTCATTTTATCTTCCAAATAATTTCATTTCGGCTAAAGTGATGGTAGCGGAATTGGGAATAGGCCGATATAAAGCACCATCCCACATAGCAATTATTTTTATGCGAAAATACCTGTACCTGCCTGCATCCGGCCAATCTATTTCAAAATCTTCACCAGCCTTTGCATATGCAATATCTTCCGCTGTTGGCTCGGCAGGAAATGTGAGCCCGGAAGGACGATTACTATAACCGGTGGTTATATATGTCCAGGAGTCCCAGGATCCATCCGCGGCGGGATTATTGCTGGCATACACTTCAAATTCTTTAATGTGCGTTGCTTTAAATAAATTTTCAGGAGGAGTGGTAATACGAGACCACATTTTTATATTACTCAACTGAACCGCTTTCCCGGCTCCCAGATCAAGTGTAAACTGCATAGGCAGCGGCGCGTTGAGTCCCCACCATTGTTTTGCTCCAATAGGATTGGCAGCTGTTCCATCAAAGAATGCTATCTGCATACTTTCCCCGTTAGAAGCTGTACTTCTGACAGTATAATCACCATTTAAATTGGAAGCAGTATCAAAAGCAGCCATAGCAGGAGGCTGCAACACTTTTATACCCGTAAACTCAGTTTCCGCCAAAGGAGTTAATCTTCTTTTAATTGTGTCCGACATATTTTTCCACTGATCTCTCACAACAACCGCATAATCGGTAGCAACAGGCTCCAGACCACGCTGATCTCTTACTCTTATAGTACCCTCCACCGCTTTCGTATATGTTTCATTGATGGTTGCCCAATGATATTGCCCGGTAGTTGTATCCTTTTGCCATTTAAATATCCTGATAACAATATTCTCGGCATCTTCATTTAAATACTTTGCGTTAACACCTCCAAAAGTGGCATAAAAGGCAGCATCACTTTCAAACGATTTTGCAATAGTAATGTAATTAGGCTGGCCTGTTGTAATAGTGAGATTCACCGGATCAGAAGCTATATCTCCCACACTCACCGCTTTCAGCACCACCTGGTATTGATCAACTTTTGCGAACCCCTGCACCCTTACCTGGTTATCATAAACACTGGCTTTTGATACCATCCTGGTGCCGTTCTCTAATGTATACTCTGCTACCACATATCTAAGATCAGGATCATTGGGCAGGCTATAAGATATGGTTGCGCCGCCCGGAATTGATTGAAACTGAAGATTTGTTAGTGGTGATGGTTTAGCTCCAATCCTGGCCGGCTCTATACCTAAATCTTCCTTACATCCAGCATAAAACACAAGCATGAATAAAGAACAGTAAAGAAGCACCAGATTTCGTTTATATATTGTTTTCATTTTACAAACTGTTTAATAAAAATTATTAATAAGCTCACCATTCTGCTGCCTGTACCAGGTTTGAGTTTACCCTCCGCTCATTCAGTCCTATTGGCCAGAAATAGTCTCTGTTTATAAAAGATCTGGTATAAAACACTACGGGCCTGTAATAATTGGCATCGGTATACTGGTAAATATCCCACCCCCTGATTGGAACATTTAATTCTTTAATGGCGTCCTTCCATCTGCGCAGATCGCCAAACCGAATGCCCTCCAATGCAAACTCACAGGTTCTTTCTCTTTTTATTATTTCACGCACCCCTTCTTTTGAAAGCGGCTTCGTCGGGTTATTGGAATAATTTGCCCAGGAACTGAGCACGCCTTCCAAACCGCTGCGTGCTCTCACTCTATCCACATATGTATAAACATCGGCAGTAGGTCCATGTACTTCGTTGAGGGCCTCTGCATAATACAAGTACAGGTTGGCCAACCGTATTATTGGGTAACCATATTGCCGTGCTGAATAGTTATTATCGGTTGCACTGTTTTGATAATTAAAATGCTTTTTAGATGCATACCCTGTAATATTAAAATTGGTAGGACTTGTCTTACCGGATATGCCTCCGGATCTCATGTCAATATTATATGCATTATCATCCTTTTGATCGGCAACCTGCCTCATGTAAATTCGCCCGGCATCAAAAGTTAAACTACCATAAAACCGGTTCTCCCTGTCCAAATTCATCCTTGCCGTATTCCTGTTTGCCACTAAATTATACTTATAAACATCTGTATTAGGTACAGTAACCAGGTCATATCTTGTACTATAGGGATAAGTTTTATCTTCCTCAATGGGCACCCCGTTTTTTGAATAAAATTTTTCAACAATATTAAAAGGAACCGACATTTGAGATGAGAGCGTGGTGGTATTTGCAAGTGTTGTACTACCAGCATATTTACGAAGCATAAATGCACCCTGAATCGCAGTTGTTGCAATGGAACGTGTATCGAGCCATAAAATTTCCGGGTTATTGGAAGATTCGTTGAAAGCTTCGCGTATGTTCATTTGGTAAATAGTACTCGGCTTTAAATCAGACCGCACAGGCGTCCAGGTATGTAAGCGTTTATTGCGACCTTCTGCAAAATCGATGGCTTCTTTACAAGCAGCTGCTGCACGCTCCCATTTAGCTGCCGAATAAGTATGATTAAACAACTCTTTTCCATCTTTATTTTTAACAGATGCCTCTATATCACTATTGCCATTAAATAATGGGCTGGCAGCAAATATTAATATTTTTGCTTTTATTGCTTTTGCAGCCACTTTTGTAACTCGCCCTGTTTCAGTTTGTAAATCCGATACATCATCCATCAGGAAATTCATGTCTTCATCAATCAAACCTACAATGTAAGAGAAACATTCATCAACGGTATTTCTTGCCAGGCGACTTGCAGCCGGATCGCTGGAAACCGGAATATTTTTATCCATAATAGGTACCGGGCCATATTGCTCCACTAAAAGAAAATGATAATAGGCTTTTAAAAACTTCACTTCAGCAGTCCACATTTGCTTTTCGGCTTCATCCATATCAGGCACTTTCATAATATTTTCAAGAAATGTATTACACTTACTAATTCCTTCCCAATAACTTTTTCCGCCTCTTGCTCCAATCCAGTTATCTACCAGGGGTGAATCACCGTTTTGACTACCTAAGGCTATAAACCAATTATTGTAACCGGAGTACGTGGACGTAGAGCTTAACCAAAATTCATCAGCCGAAAGCCACCCGGAATTTCCTGTTAATGAAAAATTATCAGGCAAACTATTATAACAGGTAGCCAGGTAGCGTTGGGCCATGGTACGCTTGGCAAAAGCCTGGTCTAATACGGGTGTGTTGTCGGGTACTACATCCAAATATTTGTTACAGGACAAAATGATAAAGCATAAAGAAAGCCCTATAAAAGATTGATATATTTTTTTATAAATTATCATAACTATTATAAATTAACATTAACACCAATATTAAATACACGTTGTAAAGGATAATTCAATGCATTGCCACCCATTTCCGGATCCCAGGTTTTAAAGGCGCTTATCTTGAACAGATTTGTTGCGGTTGCATATACCCTGAATGTTTTTAACCCTACTCGTCTCAATAAGTTTTTATTTAAAGAATATCCCAGTTCTACCTGCTTTAAACGCATGAAACTGCCATCCCTCATCCAGAAAGTACTTGATACGGTATTATTGGCCAGCGGATTTACACTTAAACGCGGCCACGCAGCATATACATTTTTATCGGTTTCGCTCCAGTAGTCATTAGCCCATGCAGCCAACACAGCGTTGGGGCTTGTTGTACTTCCAAAGGGCGCAACACCTTTACTGGATGATGTATTATCTGATGTAGGATTTATAAATAATGAAGTTCTTGCTACCCCGCTAAAGAAAAAGGAAAAATCGATTTGCTTATATCGTGTGCTTAGCCCAAAGCCATAGTTAATTTCGGGTGTTGTGGGATAACCAATCGCCATTCGGTCATCGTCATTTATGATGCCGTCCCTGTTTAGATCCAGGTACTTAATATCGCCGCCTAAAACAATCGAACCAAATTCCTGTGAAGGATTATTATATACTTCCTTATCATCTATAAATAATCGTTCTGCAATATAACCAAACCGCTGAGCCGCACTGGTTCCTGCACGTTTACGGTAATTATTGGCATATTCCGGCTCCTCGTAAAAAACGTACTCGCCGGTGCTATAAGTAAATGTGCCCCGGCCTTCAAACCATAGGTTTTTATTTACATTTTTATTGTATGATAATTCACCGTCAAATCCTTTGCTTTTGTAATTACCCACATTCGCATATACATCTGCTTCAAGTCCCATATTGGACGGAAGTGTTCTTTCCTGTACAATATGATTTCTACGCTGGTCATAAAAATCAGCAACTAAAGTTAAAGCTCCATTAATCATTCCCAGGTCTATACCCAGGTTAGTTTGCTGAGATACTTCCCAACGTATGTCTGCATTTGCATACCTGTTAATAGACACACCGGGCACTGTAAACCTGTTGGATTCACCAGGCAAGCCAAACGTATAATTATCGCCAGAGCCTAAATTAACATCAGATAAATAAAAGAAGCGTGTATCAAGGATATTATCATTTCCCAATAGTCCTCTTGTGGCCCTGAATTTCAAATTGCTGACAATTGGTTTCAAGCCTTCAAAAAATTTCTCCTGAGAGACATTCCAGGCAAAACCAAGGGATGGAAAAAATCCCCAACGGAATTTCTCTGAAAATCTTTCAGAACCATTATAACCAAAAGCGAACTTGAGTAAGTACCTGTTATCATAACCATAGTCCACTGAGCCGGAAAAAGAGACATTTCTGTAAGGAAGGGTGTTAATAAGCGAGATAGCATTATCCACGGGGGTACTGATATTGCCGCGAATAGTACTAATCACCATCGCTCCAATATTATGCACATCATTTAACCTACGGTTCCATGATAACTGGTTCTCCATATAAAATACTGCCTGCATGCTGCGCTCGCCAGGCGAAAAACCAAGGTACTCGGTACCACCGGTCGGGTTTATTTCTCTATATACTACCGAATTGGTTGCACCGTCCCTCCCTATGGGTTCATAGTAGAAAGGATTATAGGTTCTGGCTTGCGCAAAATAGGAGTTGCGGGTAATATTAATTAATCCTCTATACTTTAAACCTTGTGTAACAATTTTGGAAAAATCCTGATTGAGCTCTAATTGTGCCTGTAAATTGCTGCGTCTTCTCTCCGAATAGCCACGCATGATCTGTGCGTATGGATTGGAGTAATTACCGTCATCAGCATTACCAAACAGCGGGTGTTTTATATAAGACTGAGATGGGCCTGCTTCATACACTGGTAAAAACAACACGGGGTTTGCTCTTAAAGCCAGGTTATAAACTTCTGTGCCACTTGTTGGCGGACCATTGTAGTTTTGCAGGTTTAAAATTGTCCTGACCATAACCTGGGTACTGGATGTTAAATTGATCGCAACATTACTCCTTATATTATATACCTTAAAATTCACATTGTTATTGAAGTTATTGAGGCCATTCATTTTCAGCAAACCGTTGTCGTTTGTAAAGTTTCCGCTTAAATTATATTTAGCCAATTGGCCACCACCCGACACGGATAAATTGTAGTTCTGTGTAGTAGTAGTTGGTTTGGTTAATGTTTTCAACCAATCAACTGATGGATATTGCAGGGGGTCTGCTCCCTCCTCTGTTTTTTCAATCTTCAGTTGACTATAAGGTTCAATTCCCAATGGATCTCTTGTCAAAACTGCTTCATTATACATTTTCATCCATGTAACAGGATCAGCCAGTTTTACCTTTTGGGTTGGCATGGAAATCCTTTGTTCGGCTCTAAAAGAAATAGATGCAGGCCCCTCCTTTCCGGCTTTGGTTGTAACAAGCACTACACCATTTGCACCGCGTGAACCATACACTGCTGAGGCTGTAGCATCTTTCAGGATAGAAAAACTCTCAATATCATCTACAGGTATTCTGGCTAAATCATCCGTGGAAACCTCCATATTATCAATCAAAATAAGCGGGCGGTTATTAGTACCGAACGTACCCACACCTCTTACAAAAAAATCGGCGTTATCTGCGCCAGGTTCGCCGCTTCTCTGGTAGGAAACAATACCTGCCACCCTGCCCTGAAGTGCAGAGGTTAAATTACTGGAAGGACTTTGCAGATTCTTAGGATTCACGGAAGTTATAGAACCCACCATATCTATTTTGCGCTGCTTTTGTCCAAAGGCAGTAACCACCACTTCATCCATATTTTTTTGTGCAACTGCCATGTGTACATCAAGAATATTTTTACCTGAAACTGGTATCTCCTGACTTGCATAACCAACCATCGAGAATTCCAAAACAGATAAACTATCCGGCACCGTTAAAACGTACCTCCCATTCATATCTGTTGAAGTTGCTACACCGGATTTATTTTTTACCGCAACTGTAACCCCCGGTAAAGGGGCCTTATTCGGATCAAATACAGATCCGATAACATTCCAGCCCTCTGATCTGATAGAGGGCTCAAGTGCTTTATCAGATTCGGCGATAAGTTTCTTTTTTGTAATAACCAGATTTTTATTAATAACGGTCCAATCGGCTATTTTCGGGAACAAAGTATTAACTACTGTAGCAAAATCGGCTTCTTTAAAATCCGCATCGATTATTTTATCATTTTCTATAAGCTCGTTATCACAAAGTACACTATAGCCCGTCTGTTTTTTTATAGCATCGAACACAGCCGATTGCGTTACCGATTTTTGAGAAAAGGTAAATACCTGCGCACTACCCTTCAACGAAAAGATAATACAGAGTATGCTAACTAATAAAAACCTAAGCAGTGTTGTTTTTGAACATGGCGTTACACTTTTCTCAACAAGCAATCGCCGAATAGAAGCATTATACATGAGTGAAAAATTATTTTTCTCAAAATTTGGTTGCGCTAAAACAAATAAAAACTGTTTTTCAGACCTGGCAAGCAGCGATATTATCCTATTATTAAACTTTATTGGCCCGAATATATCCCCAGAGTTAAAAACTGTGCATATTTGGAGCAACTTACAGCATTAATTACTCTATGCTCAATAACGTGCTAAATGCCGATATGTATACCGGCATTTAGTTGATAAGAACAAGAAGATAAAGGTTGGTTTTAGTTTAACCAACAACATTAAATGAGGGAAATATTCAAAAGAGATTTATTAGCAAGCCAAAATCTTTTAATACAAGTATAACAGCTACACTGTCTTTCTTTTAATAAAGTCAAATGGCACTTTGGTTCTTTGAGGATGTTTATTTAAAAGACTTGCAGCCGCAGCTTCACCCATTTTATCGAAATTGGTAGTAACAACGGTTACCTGCAATAAGTCCTTTAGAACCGTTTCATTAAAGGATATAATCCCTATATCTTTTGCCAGCCTGAAGCGTAGTTCTTTTGCTTTTTTCATCAGGTATGCCAGATCCGATTCGGAAGTCTCAATGTACAAAGTAGCCGGCTGTAGTTCCAGCTCTTCTGCACCCGAAGCTACCGTGAAGCCTTTTTTGTACTTCCTGCAAAATCGTCTGATCCCTTTTATAATTTCCCTGGGATGAAATTCATCACTACGCAGGATCACCACCAGGTTGTTATATTTTTCTATCAACTCCGATTGTGACATCAGGGCTTCATAAATATCATTTTCAAAATCCTGGTACACTTCAGCAGGATTGTCCAGTCCTGTTATTCTCTTATCAAGAATGGTGAGTTTTCCTGAAGGAATACTTCTCAATAATGCAAGAACCTTCCGGGGATCTGTATCATGTGTAAAATGCGGCATGATCACAAAATGGTCGTATTGACTTATCCTGCTCTCAACAATATCTTTCAGTATATCCAGGCGGTAATGGTGTATCTGGAGATCAACCACAGCCTTATTTCCCAGGGCTTTAACAAAGCTATTATAAACGATCTTTTTGTATGCGCTAATCTTGTTCATAACCAATAGCACCCTGAGCTTTTTTGCCGGCACTCCCTTTACAAAATATCCACGTCCCTTGATAGAAACAATATATCTTTCGTCCTTTAGTATCCCGTAAGCTTTTTCCACTGTATCACGGGCAACACTATAAGTTCTGCTAAAGTCATTGATAGACGGAAGCTGATCATCTTTCTTCAAACCCCCTTTTACGATTTCTTTCTTAACAGTATCGGCTACCTGCTGTACTTTAGACAAATGCCAATCTTTTGTTAGGCTTAAAGTTTTTTCGGTTCTGGTTCTCATAAATATTTCATTTGCTGACAATCGCTTTGTTAGCGGCAAAATTAATAGTATTGATCGATCCTTAAATGTTTAAGCAGGTAAGATTATCCATCCCTTAATATTCATACTAAGAAACGCTTTCTGAAAACGGA
Source organism: Niabella sp. (assembly GCA_039593785.1). Lineage (GTDB taxonomy): Bacteria > Bacteroidota > Bacteroidia > Chitinophagales > Chitinophagaceae > Niabella. The sequence continues at coordinate 11,313 of JBCNOR010000093.1, forward strand.
TGGCCATATGGTTATTCGAAAAAACCTGGGCACTCACCTTTAGGTGCATGAAAATAATGCAAAGCAATTGCTATTACTTTCATACGAAATATTTTAATGGTGATTATATAAACCCGTAGATGAAACTAGCGCCCGGAAATAATGATACATGCCAGTCCAACAATGAATAG
>JBCNOR010000094.1:0-11446 GCA_039593785.1 Niabella sp.
ACACCACCTGGGTGCCGTGGTAAAGAACCTGAGCGGCGGACAAAAAAAAACGGGTGGCATTAGCCAAAACCCTTATCGATATTGGCTTTGAGCACAAGCACGTTCTACTCATCATGGATGAACCTACCAACCACCTGGACGTGGAAATGGTAGAATGGCTGGAACATTTTTTAAATAAAGAAAACGTAACCCTGCTGTTGGTTACCCACGACCGTTACTTTTTAGATGCGGTTTGCGAAGAGATCTGGGAAATGGAAGGCAGCAATCTTTACGTTCATAAAGGCGATTACGAAAACTACCTTGAGAAAAAAGCAGCTCGTATTGAAAATGATCTGGCCAGCATTGATAAAGCTAAAAACCTGTACCGGCGCGAGTTAGAGTGGATGCGCAAGCAACCCAAGGCGCGCACCACCAAATCGAAAAGCAGGGAAGATAATTTCTACGAAGTAGAAAAAAGAGCCAAACAGCAGGTAACCAACGAGCAGGTGCAGCTACAAATGAAGATGAACCGCCTGGGTGGTAAAGTGGTGGAGATGAAAAAAGTGTATAAGGCTTATGGCGACAAAAAAATATTAAATGGCTTTGACTACACCTTTAGTAAAGGTGAGCGGGTGGGTATTATTGGTAAGAACGGCGCCGGTAAATCTACCTTCCTGAATATATTGCAGGGATTGCAGGAACCCGATAGCGGTAAAATAAATATCGGCGACACCGTTATATTCGGCAATTACTCACAACAGGGGCTGCAGGTTAAAAACGACATGCGCGTTATCGAATTTGTAAAAGATATTGCCGAGCATTTTCCTTTGGCCAAAGGGGGAACAATAAGCGCAGCACAGTTCCTGGAGCTGTTTCTTTTTAGTCCCGACAAACAATATACGTATATCAGTAAGTTAAGCGGGGGCGAAAAACGACGCCTGCACCTGCTTTCTATCTTGTTCCGCAATCCTAATTTCCTGATCCTGGATGAGCCTACCAACGACCTGGATCTGCCTACGCTGGGAGTGCTGGAGAACTTTTTAATGGAGTACCCGGGCTGCCTGCTGATCGTAAGCCACGACCGTTACTTCATGGATCGCCTGGTGGACCATTTGCTGGTTTTTGAAGGAGAAGGCACGATCAGCGATTTCCCGGGTAACTATACACAATACCGCCTGCAGGAAGATAAAAAAAAGATAGCAGTTGACAGCCCTCAGCTGACGGTTAAGGCAACAACGGCACCGCAGCAAACAGCCCCGGTTGAAAAGAAAAAGGTTTCGTTTAAGGAAAAGCGCGAATTTGAACTGTTGCAAAAAGAAATGGAAGATCTGAATGCAGAAAAAGAAAAGATCACGGCGCAGCTCAATGATGGCACTCTTCCTTTCGAAGAACTGCAGAAGCTATCCAACCGCATTGGCGAGCTCGCCAGTCTTTTAGATGAAAAAGAGATGCGCTGGCTGGAATTAAGCGAGCTGATCGAAGGTTAGAGCACTATGTAGTCCATCCATTTAATATTAATTTAATATTACCATTTCTAATCATTTTCGAATTCTCTGTCAGTTTTTCGTCAAATACTATCTTAAAATTTAATTTAATCCGGCATTCCTTTAGGTATGCTGAACAATTCGTATTATTTTCGCGCCGCATTTTACAAAAAACGATGCGTGTTATAATTCTTTATAGTACAGCAGCGTTTCTGGTCTGCCCAACGGCAGCCGTCCGATAACTTAAAACACGAATACGGATGAAAGAAACAATTGAAACGGATGTAGCCCTTATTGGCGGCGGGATTATGAGTGCTACTTTAGGTATGCTAATCAACCAGTTGGCGCCAGATAAATCGATCCATATTTTTGAAAGATTGAAAGATGTTGCTGAAGAAGCATCTGATGCCTGGAACAATGCTGGCACCGGCCATGCGGCTTTATGCGAATTAAACTACACACCCGAGGACGCCAAAGGCGTTGTGCATACAGATAAGGCTCGCTCTATTATGGAGCAGTTCGAAGTGTCGAAACAATTCTGGGCTTACTTAATTGAACAGGAAAGACTGGCTAATCCCAAAGATTTTATACGCTCAACGCCACATATGAGTTTTGTGCGCGGCGATAAAGATGTAAAATACCTGAAGAAGCGGTTCAATGCTTTGCAGAAAAGTGTATTGTTTAAAGAAATGCAATATTCTGAAGACAAAAAGGTTATTGAACAATGGGCTCCCTTGATTACCGGAGGCCGGGATACTTCTGAAAAAATAGCGGCTACCTATTCTACTTTGGGAACAGATGTAAACTTTGGCGCTATTACCGGGGCATTGATAAAATCCTTACAAAAAACCGGCAAAGCAGCATTGCATTTACACCATGAAGTAAAAAAGCTGAAGCAGCAAAAAGACAATCGCTGGCTGATGAAGGTGAAAGACCTCAGCTCTGGCAGGAAATATAATGTGCTGGCTAAATTTGTGTTTATAGGCGCCGGTGGCGGTTCATTAGAGTTATTACAGAAATCGGACATACCTGAAGGCAAAAAATACGGCGGCTTTCCCGTAGGTGGCCAGTGGCTGGTATGTAAAAACCCGGAAATCAGTGCAAAGCATAGCGCCAAAGTATATGGCCAGGCAGAAGTGGGTGCGCCTCCTATGAGTGTTCCCCACCTGGATGCACGTATTATCGATGGTGAAAAAGCGATACTGTTTGGCCCCTTTGCTACTTTTTCCACGAAGTTTCTGAAAGAGGGTTCTTACTGGGATCTTTTTGGTACCGTAAAATACTGGAATATTTTCCCGCTGATCAAAGTGGGTATTAAAAATATAGACCTGGAAAAATACCTGATCAGGCAATTGAGCCTTTCCTTTGAAGACCGGATGAATGTACTAAAACAGTTTTATCCTGAAGCTAAAAATGCCGACTGGAAGCTGCAGGAAGCAGGTCAAAGAGTACAGGTAATTCAAAACGACCCGGAAAACGGTCCTACCCTGCAGTTTGGAACGGAGATCGTGACTTCAGCTGATGGCACTATATCAGCTTTGCTGGGAGCCTCCCCGGGCGCCTCTACTGCTGTTTCAATCATGCTGCGGTTATTGTACCAGTGTTTCCCAGACAGGGCCGGTGATAATGTTGACCGGTTGAAAACAATGATCCCCTCTTACGGTCAGCAGCTGGAAGACAATCCTGAATTGCTGGCACAGGTAAGAGAACGTACCAGCCGCATATTAGAGTTGAATGCATAGCAGGATATTGCCGGTTTTGCAGCAAGTTTACCGGTAATGCCTGAAGATACCTTTATCAAGCAGCGTCCAAAGCGCTGCTTTTTGATGTGCGGCCTTCAACGCATTATTGCTCCAGGTATTACAGGTATAAAATAGGTTGTAAGAACCTTTAGCTTCATAGAAAGCATCCATATCACCATATCCGTCATTCACACTGGGGATGTGAATGGTACTTCCTTTATCATCCAGGTCGAAGCTTTTGGTGATAAATTGCGTAAGATCTTTATAATCCTTCCGGCTGATATTGATGGCCACTGTTGATGAATCGGGAACAATGTTTTTGTAAAAAGTTGCATGGATGGCAGCACTGCTTAAACCAGTCATAGCTTTAAACGCTGTGGAGAATTTAAGATCGGCCCAGGTAGGTGTTTGCAGGTAGAATCCTTTATCGCCCCAGCCCATGCCTACATAAGAATAGCTGGTGTCTTTCAAGTCGGTATGGGCATAATCGACATATTGTGTCCAGTCCATCTCATCCGTTTTTACAGGCATCACAATATCTGTATGCACCCCATTGGACATGATATAAATGGTTAAGTCATTGGGCGATCGATAATCTTTATCTTTATTAACCGGGATAAAAGGTATCAGCAATCCAGCTAATGCATAGATACCCAAAAACAGAACAATGTACAATAACACTTTAGCGGTACGTTTTAGTATTTTTTTCATTGATAAAAGCGTTGCCGGTAAATATAGGTTTTAAAATAGACCCAGCAACATTGTTGTTAACCGCAGAGACCAGGAGAAAAAGAGATTCGCGGAGTCCATTAACTGTTTACAGCCGGTCAATTTATTCTATACTTCAATAGCAGTTTCAAAATCATTTATTGACTTTATGTAGATCTCTGTGTATACGCTGCGGGTTTATTTCCGCGGTTAATATGCTTACCGGCAGCAACTAATTGAACTGAAAACAATCAGGCAACCCTTTTGGGTGTAACGACACATTAATTGTCATACGTTTTTTGTCATACTTTTTTTTATGACAAAATATTTATGACAACCCGGCCCCTCAACCTGGAAAAGTTTAAACCATTAGCTTATTTGACCCGGTAAAAGGTTTACCCACACCGGATGCAGGGAGTAGCTGTGATAAATTATTTTAAAACCGGCAACTCCTTCAATAAAGCCACTATTTCCTTTTGTGTGCTTAAAGATTTGTCCGCATTATAATAAGTTTGAATAGCGTTTTTCACCACTTCGAAATCGGCTTTTTTAGCAGCCAGGTCCAGGTACATTTCCTGTCCTTCTTTAGGCCGCGGCCCCCAATGAAAAAGGTCTTTACCATCTTCATCCCTTACTATTAAAATAGGAATAGACTTAGAGCCGTTGGTGAGGTATTGGTCTATTTCTGACCCGCTGTCGCGTAACTGCAATGCGAAACTGATCTTATCGTTTAACGAACTCATCAGGTACAATATCGGAACTATATGCGCTGCATCACCGCACCAGGGTTCCGTAATGACCACCCAATTTTGTGGTTGACGGATGGATTGGATCACACTCGCTGTTTCGGCTGTTATAGGATTTGTTTTCACCCACCGCTTCATGCGGGTTTCATTCATTTTGGTGTAATGATGATAATCGGGATTATCATAAGGAGGCGGTGGCGGATCGGTAGTTAAAAGTTGATGGGTATAATCTACATACTCATTCCAGTTCATTGTTTTTATCATGCATTAATAACAAGCAGGAAGTTTAAAAGTTGACTACAGGTTGATACGCTCTGACCATCGCAGACCTTCCGGTAATTCAGTTGCAGAGAACTCGATATGCACTACCCTTCTTTTTTTATTATTGGTCGTTCTGCCGGAACTATGCAATAAAAGGGGCTTCATAATCATTATACCTCCTTTCGGAACTGCGCAACTCACTTCGCGTTCCGTGGCCCAGTCAATTGTTTCCGGCCGGTATATGCCTTTCATGTGCGAACCTGGTATGACTTTCAATGCTCCGTTTTCTTCAGTGGTATCGTCTAAATGAATACGAATGGTACAATTATTTTCCAGTACAGATAAGGGCGGTTGCACCGCAAACTGGTTTTGTTTCACCGTCCAGGGACCGAAACCGGGTATATCTGATCTTTGGTCAACAGATATGGTCAGATCCTGGTGATAGGCTACATACCAGTTAGAGCCGGGGGGCTTGTCGAAATAAATACTTTTGACAATAAAATAGTTTTCACCAAACAAATTACCGATCAACTCCTTTAACCGGTCATTTAATAAAACTGGTAACACACCCGGCAATTCTTTTAAAAACTGCCGGATGGCAAAAAGGTCATCCGATCGGCGAAAAGTATCTTTTGAAGTATCTGCCTGCTCTATTATTTGCAGAACAGCATCAACTTCCATATCGGTATAAACCGATTCAACAACCGAAAAACCCTGCCCCGTAATCCGGGCTTTATGAAACATTGCATCATCCATAACTGCAGGCATTGATTACTTACGCCACCGTATAAATCTGGATCGGTTAAGAGCCGGGTCCTCCTATTCACTACTCACTATTTCCTGTTTCCTAATTACATTCCACCTTTACTTTCCAGTTTTCCTTATCCTTTAAAAACGCGATCAGCTCGCTGTTCATTTCAAAGCCCTTGCCGTTGGTTAACAATTCTACCTCTATATTTTCTGCTTCATCAACAATGGTAAAATTCAGTGCGGACGGGCCCTTGTTTGATTTTAAATTCTGTTGTACAAAATCGATCATATTTTCAGTAACATCCGCTGCAGGCAATTGAAGCGTCAGCTTTTTGGTAAAGTTTTTCTTAACGCTTTCGGCCAGGCAAATAGAGGATATTTTAAAGTCGAAATCCCCGTTAAATCGCTGTTTGAAAAAGCCCGTAAGATAAACCGTTGCGCCGAGTTGTAGTATCGCCGAATGCTTCAGATAATCTTCAGAAAACAATACTACTTCAAGCTTACCGCTATAATCTTCAAGAACAAAACTTCCAAATTTATTGCCGCTTTTGGCCACTCGATGCTGCGCATCACTCACCAGGGCCATTAATTTAAAAGTAGCACTGGAGTTTACTTTTTCTTTATCTTCCTTAAACTCATTTACATAGCTGATCTTCGATATACCATAGTTTTCCATCTCGAAACGATAGTCATCCAAAGGATGCCCGCTCACAAAAATGCCTGTCACTTCTTTTTCATTATCCAGCTGAACCACCAGGGGCCAGGGTTCACAATCCGCAATTTTAGGTACCTGGATCTCCATGGATTCTGCCAGGTCTCCAAACAAAGTATTTGAACTGGTTTGCGACTGGGTTTGACATATCTGACCATACTTAATGATCTTCTCCAGTCCATTCATATTATCATTGGGTGGTGTAAAGAAATACTGAGCCCGGTGGATATCCGTAAAGCAATCGAAAGCTCCGGCATAAGCCAGGCTCTCCATCGTTTTCTTATTAACAGTGCGTTGATTCACCCGTTTTACCATATCATAAATGCTGGGATAAGGGCCTCCGTTTTCACGTTCAGCAATAATACTTTCTACAGCTGCCTCACCCACACCTTTTAATCCTCCCAATCCAAAGCGGATCTCTCCTTTTTTGTTTACAGCAAAACCCTTTAGCGATTCGTTTATATCCGGACCTAACACTTCCAACGTCATACGCTTACACTCCTCCATAAAGAAAGTGATCTTCTCCAAAGAACCGGCGTTATTTAAAACCGCCGCCATATATTCACTGGGATAATGCGCTTTTAAATAGGCTGTCTGGTAAGCCACAAAAGCATAACAGGTAGAGTGCGATTTATTGAAGGCATATTGCGCAAAAGCTTCCCAGTCTGTCCATATTTTCTCCAGCTTATCGGCAGGATGCCCTTTTTGTACCGCTCCGTCGATAAACTGTTTTTTCATTTTATCCAGTACCGCTTTTTGCTTTTTACCCATCGCTTTACGCAGGATATCCGCATCGCCCTTACTAAAACCTCCAAGACTCTGGCTTAGCAGCATCACCTGCTCCTGGTACACCGTGATACCGTAGGTCTCTGCCAGGTACTCTTCCATCTCCGGAAGGTCATAAGTGATTTCCTCAGCGCCATGTTTACGTTTGATGAAGTTGGGAATATATTGTAAAGGACCTGGGCGATACAGGGCGTTCATGGCGATGAGATCGGCAAATTTATCGGGTTTCAGATCGCGTAGGTGCTTCTGCATACCCGGGCTTTCAAACTGGAACGTTGCGTTGGTTTCGCCTTTTTGATAGAGCTGGTAAGTTTTCTCGTCATCCAATGGTATACTGTCGATATCTATCTCAATACCATAATTTAATTTGATCAGCTGCAACGCATTTTTAATAATGGTAAGGGTTTTTAAACCCAGGAAGTCCATCTTAATTACGCCCGCCTCTTCAATTACGCTACCTTCAATTTGGGTAACCCATAAATCGGAATCTTTGGCCGTACTTACGGGTAATAATTCGGTGAGATCTTTTGGTGCGATGATGATACCCGCTGCGTGTATACCTGTATTCCGCACAGAACCTTCCAGGATCTCAGCCTCATGCAATACTTTAGCCTGTAAATCGTTGCCATTATATATTTCCCGTATTCTCCTTACGCTATCCAGATCTTCCGATGCCAGTCCCTCTTTTTCTGAAAGAGATTTTTCACCGTCTTTAGGCGACATAGGTGCATGCAGTACCCTTTTCAACGAAATACCCGGCTTCTCCGGTATTAGTTTCGCTAAGGCATTTGAATCAGACAAAGGCAGGTCCATTACACGCGCCACATCTTTGATACTCATTTTGGCAGCCATCGTACCGTAGGTAATGATCTGCGCTACCTGGCTTTTACCATATTTCTGTACTACATAATCGATCACTTTCTGTCGTCCTTCATCGTCGAAATCCGTATCAATATCCGGCATCGATTTACGATCGGGGTTCAGAAAACGCTCAAAAAGCAGGTTATATTTAATAGGATCAATATTAGTGATACCAATACAATAAGCCACCACCGAGCCTGCAGCCGAACCACGACCAGGCCCGATAAATACACCACTATCCCGGCCGGCTTTGATAAAGTCACTTACAATAAGGAAGTAACCGGCAAAGCCCATGGTTTTAATAGTAAACAGCTCAAAATCTATCCGCTCTTTTACATCCCCTTCAAATGCCAGCCCATAACGCTCTCTGGCACCTTCGTAGGTAAGATGCTTCAGGTACTCCCACTGGTTCAGGGAGTCGGCGCTCATAATATCTCCCTTTTCTGTTTTTTGGTCCTGGGTATGCGTTTTATATTCCTGCGGGATAGGGAAATTTGGTAGAAGAATGCTGCGCTTCAAGTCCAGCAACTCAATTTTATCCACAATTGCGTTGGTATTGTCAATGGCTTCGGGGAGGTCATGAAACAATTGGGTCATCTCCTCCGTTGTTTTAAAATAAAACTGGTCGTTGGCAAATGCAAAGCGGGAGCCTTTACTATTTGCATCTTCATCGCCAAAATCTCCTTTAAACTTGGGTGTGGCCTGCTTTTCACCGGTATTGATGCAAAGCAGGATATCATGGGCGTTGGCATCTTCCTGGTCTACATAATGTGAGTCGTTGCTGGCAATAATAGGCACTTTATATTTTGCCGCAAACCGGATCAGCACTTCATTTACCTTTTCCTGGTCCGGAATATCATGCCGTTGCAGCTCTACATAAAAATCTTCACCAAACAGGTCCAGCCACCATTTAAACTCCTGTTCTGCTTCCGCCTCACCCTTCCTTAATATGGCCTGCGGCACCGAAGCACCCAGGCAACAGGTAGTAGCTATCAGCCCTTCATGGTATTGCAGGATCAGCTCTTTATCGATGCGCGGGTACTTACCATATAAGCCCTCTATAAATCCCAGTGAAGTGAGCTTGGTAAGGTTACGATAGCCCAGTTCGTTCTTGGCCAGTAAAATCTGGTGATACCTTTTATCTTTTTTCTCCTTTGTGAACGTTTTTTCCAGGCGGTTTTCTACTACATAGAATTCGCACCCTACCACTGGCTTTACCTTAGGTTTGCCATTTTCATCCAGATTTTTGTAGGCTTCTGCCACAAACTGGAAAACACCGAACATATTGCCATGATCACTGATCGCCAATGCAGGCATTCCATCTTTTATGGCTTTTTTGTATAAGTTGCCGATGGGCGCTGCCCCGTCGAGTAATGAATATTGTGTGTGAACGTGTAAATGTGAGAATTTCATCCGTATATTTTTTGGTAGCCGCTACAGCAGCTATTTCCTTTCAAATTATGATAGCACCCCGGAGAATGGCTATATTTTTTACTCCCCGGATTCGCCGTGCAATCTGCAATTTTTTTCTTTTGCAACCCAAATTCTTTATGCACAATGCCGCATCAGTTACACCATAACATTACTGCTCCGGACAAAGTTGAAATTCTCATTTCCGGCGAATTTTAACTGGCGGAAGCACCTGGTTGGGTATGATGCAAGGGATTGGCACTTCACCAAAACGGCTTTTTTATGTAGAAAAGAATCCCCGGAAAGAGGATTTCAACCATCAAAATGAGGCTTTCGTCGATAAATAAAAGCAGAAAAATATCCAAAAAATTAGATATTTTACTACAAATCAACGTTTTAATAAATTTTTTAAAAAAATGGCCTATTGAACAATAATATTGTTCTTTTGACGTTTTTATTAGGATTCAGAAAATTGACAATTAATTCCGGTTGTAAGACAGGATGAAAACAATAAAAGGATTTAAGTTTATGCTAAGAGTTTGTGTGTTAGGGTTGATCAGCTTGTTTGTTGTAAACAGTTCATTTGCCCAACTAGACCCAACCAAACCTACCGCTGTTAGATCTGCCCAGTCTATCGAGGACGAGATCAACGGCATCAGGCCTAAATCGAACAGTACAAAAGAAAGTTTATTAGAAGCTGCCCAGAAGTTTTTTATGCCTTCTGGCTTGCAGTCCAAATATGGTGCCATTTTGAAAATGTTGCCAGGAATGCTTCCCAGTGTGAAGCTGCTGGAAGCTATTGATGAATGGTATGGTACCAGGTACCGGTTTGGTGGTACTACTAAAAGCGGCATTGATTGCAGCGCTTTTGTAAGAGAGGTTTATAAAAACGCATTTGACATCGACCTTCCCCGGACAGCGCGTGACCAGTTTAAGGCTGCAGGGCAATTCATCTCTATGGCTTATTTGCAGGCAGGTGATTTACTTTTCTTTAATACAAGAGGCGGAGTATCACATGTAGGTGTATACCTTGGTAATAATAAATTTGCACATGCTTCTTCCAGCAACGGCGTTACGGTGAGTGGATTGGACGAAAAATATTATGCGGCCCGTTACCTAGGTGCCAAAAGGATGTAAATCACCTGATCTGAATAACAAAATTTTATATAAAAAAAGGTTCCATAAGCGGAACCTTTTTTTATTGATCCCATTTAACAACTATCCTGGGACGACAAATAATTTTTGGTAATATTCAAAAAGCTGATAAGGCTTTTATTTTTCTCGGTTATCTTTTCAACTTCGCTTAGGGCTGTCAGTGAAAGCTTTAGCAGTTCATTCTTCTTATCCAGCTCGGCCTTTAACAGCCTGATAATCTCCACCAGGTCTACCTGTTTAGGCTCGTTTTTGCTGTTCTGCTCAAAACCAAAAAACTCATTGGGTGTAATATCAAATACGCGGCAGATATCCGGTATGGTTGCTGCGTCTATTTTCGACTGCCCCGACTCCAGCAGGCTATAAGCATTCTGGCTTTTATGCAGTAACTCCGCCATTTGGGTTTGAGTAATTCCCTTACTCTTTCTTAGTTGCTTTAAGGTATGATGTATCATAGGTAACACATATTCAAACAAAATTATATAAAAAACTGATAAACATATAAGAATTTTGGGTTGCTGAACTACCTGGCTCTTTCTACTTTTACCGCGGCTGTCGTTGCTAATCAGCAAAATCTGAAAAACACCCCATCATGCGCAACTTAGACAGTGGTTTTGGACAAACCATAATTTGTCCGACACTGCAAGTTACGCAAAAGAAAATTGTTTATTAAAACTGTATTTTTTTTAAACCTATCGAGAAAGACCAAAGGCTATTAATCGAAGTAGAGCAGCTATGAAGATGGCTGCTTTATTTTTTGCTCACCGCTGGCCTGTTTCAAGACCGTATAATATTTACTTGCGTTCCTGAAACGTTATTCGTTAGCCATCGCGCCCATCACCGACTTCATGCCGT
>JBCNOR010000095.1:0-11408 GCA_039593785.1 Niabella sp.
ATGCAGCGCTTTACACCCGTTACTCAAAATAAACTAAGGCCCGGTGTGTGGATTTACGATTTGGGCCAGAATTTTTCGGGTATTCCGTATATAGAAGTGCACGGGAAAAAAGGAGACACCATACGCATTATGCCGGCTGAACTATTAACAGATAGCGGAACGGCCAATCAGAAGCATACCGGCTCTCCTCATATCTACACTTACGTATTAAAAGGCGATGGCGTCGAAAAATGGAATCCCCGTTTTTCCTATTACGGCTTCAGGTATTTACAGGTTACAGGTGCAGAGCCTAAAGGATCGGCCCATAAAGAATATCCGGCCCTCCAAAAAATAGAAGGATGGCATTTACGCAACAGCGCTGCCGCTAACGGCAGTTTCCATAGCTCCAGTGATTTGTTTAATAAAACGCACCAACTGATTCAATGGGCGATGAACAGTAATTTCACCAGTGTGTTTACCGATTGCCCGCACCGGGAAAAGCTGGGGTGGCAGGAACAGGTGCATTTGATGGGTAATGCCATACAGCACAATTATGATATCATTTCTTTTGCACATAAAATCATGCGGGATATACGTACGCAACAACTAGCCGATGGGTTAGTTCCCGCTACCATACCCGAGTTTACAGAGATGCATTTTGCAGATGGCTATTTCAGGGATTCTCCTGAGTGGGGAAGTACTTCTATTATTTTTCCCTGGTATATGTATCAATGGACCGGAGACAAGCGCTTGCTTACGGAAAATTATAGCACCATGCAGCGCTACTTTAAATACCTGCAATCTAAAGACAGCAGTTTTATCCTCATGCATGGATTAAGTGATTGGTATGACCTGGGCCCTAACAGGCCCGGTTTCTCGCAATTAACACCAATGGGCCTGACAGCGACAGCCTATTACTATTATGATGCTCATTTATTAGAGCAGGTGGCTACAACCCTGGGTAAAAAGGAAGATGCCATCCTGTATCAGAAAATTGCATCAGATATAAAAGCTGCGTTCAACAAAAAATATTTTAATCCCTCAACTAAACAATACGGGTCCGGTAGCCAGACCTCCAATGCCATACCCTTGTTTATGAACCTGGTGGAACCACAGGATTACGAAACGGTACTGGCTCATTTGATTGAAGACATCCGTAGCAAGAACAACCGGTTAACAGCAGGCGATATTGGCTATCGGTATGTATTAAAAGCGCTGGAAGCCGCAGGCAGGTCGGATGTTATTTATGATATGAACAGCCGCAGCGATGTGCCGGGTTATGGTTACCAGTTGGTAAAGGGCGCCACCGCATTAACCGAATCCTGGCAGGCGCTCCCCAATGTCTCCAACAATCATTTTATGTTGGGACACTTAATGGAATGGTTTTACACAGGCTTATGCGGAATTGGTCAGGCTCCGGGTTCTGTAGGATTTAAGGATATTGAGATAAAACCGCAGCCGGTTGGAGATATAAAAGATGCTAAAGCCACCTATCATTCAGTAAATGGTTTGATATCGGTAAACTGGAAAATAGAAGGAGACAGTTTTAATTTGAGTGTAGCGATTCCACCTAATAGCAAAGCCACTATTTATTTCCCGGCTGAATATAAAAAGCAGCCTGTAAAGATTGGCTCGGGTGCCTATCAATTCTTGATAAAAAAATAAAAATGAAGTACTGCATATTGATTTTGGTTTGTATAGCTATGGCTGGTTTCCTGCAAGCGCAAAAGCCTGCTGTTGTGCCGCAGCTGGAAATGCAAAAAGTATATGAGGAAGTGAAAACACCTTATAAATATGGCCTGGTGTTGCTGCCACCTGATACAGGTAAAAAAATTGATTGTCCTACCGTTTACAAATCGGGCAACACCTGGTACATGACTTATATAGCTTTCGATGGTAAGGGGTACGAAACCTGGCTGGCCAGCAGCAAGGATCTTTTGCACTGGAAAAACCTGGGACGCCAGATGTCTTTTACAAAAAAGGGCTGGGATCAAAACCAAAAAGCGGGTTACAATGCGTTAGTAGATACAAAGTGGGGAGGAGATTATCAATTAGGTAAGTACGATGGTAAATACTGGATGTCTTATTTTGGAGGTGCTTCATCTGGTTATGAGCCTGAGCCGCTTTCAATAGGAATGGCATTTACTACGAGGAAGCCATCACAGGCATTTGAATGGCAACGACTCGATCATCCCGTACTTTCATCATCTGACACCGATGTACGCTGGTGGGAGAACCGGAACAAGTTATTCAAGAGTTATGTAGTAGAAGATAAAGTGGGGAAAACAGGTCATAAGTTTATCATGTACTATAACGCGGTTGGAGATTCTTTACCCAATAACAAACCAACCCGTTGGTATGAACGCATTGGTATGGCTGTGTCCAACGACATGGTGAACTGGAAGAGATTCCAGCGTGAGCCTGTGGTACATCATTCAAGAGGCATTACGGGAGACCCGCAGATACAGAAGATCGGTGATGTATGGGTGATGTTTTATTTCGGTGCTTTCTGGAAAGGAAGGGAAACAGAGACTTTCAACCGGTTCGCGTGTTCCTATGATCTCATCAACTGGACCGACTGGAATGGGGATGACCTGGTTAATTCGACAATAGATATTGATAAAAAGTACGCACATAAATCTTTTGTATTAAAGCATAAAGGCGTGGTATACCACTTTTATTGTGCCGTTGATACAAAGGACAACCGGGGAATAGCAGTTGCTACCTCAATAGATAAGGGCAGTAGTAGTCTTGGGTTCTGATAAGACCCAATTGCATCAAGTGCTTCCCGAAATTGAACAGGAGTTTTAAATTATTATATATCTGATGATATAACAGATACATCAAAAATTTTATTGGTAACTATGATTAGAGGTATAGCGACGGTTCGACTTTATTTAATGCTGATAAGCCTGCTCCCGTTGGTTAGTATGGCACAGGCACCCAGGCAAATAACTGATTTTAACAAGGGGTGGTTGTTCATTTTGGGTGATGATAGTGCTTATGCGCAACCAGGGCTTGATTCCAAAAAATGGAGAAAGCTGGATCTTCCTCATGACTGGAGTATAGAGGGACAGTTTGATTCCACGCATCCCGCCCGCAATGCCGGGGGGGCTTTGCCCGGGGGGATCGGTTGGTACCGGAAAACTTTTACAACGAACAGTATCGATAAGAAAGTATATATAGAATTTGATGGCGTTCATAGGAATAGCGAAGTATGGATCAATGGACAATACCTGGGCAAATGGCCCTATGGATATACCGCCTTTCGCTATGAATTGAGCCGTTGGTTAAAACCGGCCGGCCAGGCGAATACAGTTGCCGTACGTGTTGATAATTCACAGCAACCTAATTCACGCTGGTATACGGGTTCGGGCATTTACAGGGATGTACGATTGGTAGTTACCAATAAAACCGCCATCAAACATTGGGGAACTTTTATTACAACACCTGTTGTGAATAATCAAATTGCCACAGTCTCCATTGAACATGATGTTGAACAATATGGTAAAGGCGCTCTGAAATTTGTCTCAACCATTTATGATGCGCAGGGAAAGAAGGTGAGTGAAGTAAATACTGCTGCTGCGAAGAATGATAAGTACTATCAGATCCTGACAGTGAATCAGCCTCAGTTATGGTCAGTTCACCGCCCGTATTTGTACAAGATGGTGACTAAAGTATTCCAGGATAATAAATGGGTGGATGAGTATAGTACCGCGTTTGGCATCCGCTATTTCAATTTTGATGTAGATAACGGATTTTCCTTAAACGGCCAGTATCTTAAAATACTGGGTGTTTGCCAGCACCATGATCTCGGCGCATTAGGCGCTGCATATAACGAGTCTGCAGCAAGAAGACAATTGAGGATATTAAAGGAAATGGGTGTCAACGCTATTCGTATGGCCCATAATCCGCCCGCAGCTAGGTTACTGGATCTTTGTGATGAAATGGGTTTCCTGGTAATGGATGAGAGCTTTGATATGTGGGCGAAAAAGAAGAACAAGTTTGACTATTTCAGCGATTTTCCCAAATGGCATCAAAGAGACCTGGAACATATGGTGAAACGGGACCGTAATCATCCATCGGTTATTATGTGGAGTATTGGCAACGAAATTCGTGAACAATTCGATTCCACAGGTGTCACCTTAACAAGAGAATTGGTAAAAATTGTTAAAGACCTTGATACAACAAGGCCGGTTACCTGTGCATTAAGTGAAAGTGATCCCGCTAAAAACTATATCTATCAATCCGGGGCATTAGACCTGGTTGGCCTGAATTATAAGATCGATTCTTATAAAGATTTTCAGAAAAACTACCCGGGTGTAAAAGTAATAGCTTCTGAAAACGTTTCAGGGCTCTCTAGCCGCGGACATTATGATATGCCTTCTGATTCCCTGCGTTTATGGCCATCCTCTTCACAATTCAAATATGTAGAGAATGGAAACCCCGATTATACCGTATCAGCTTATGACAATGTTGCGGCTTATTGGGGGGTAACCCATGAGAATAATTGGTGGCAGGTAAAACGTTATAAATACATGTCAGGCCTCTTTGTCTGGAGCGGGTTTGATTTCCTGGGAGAACCGGTCCCTTATCCTTATCCCGCGCGTAGCTCTTATTATGGCATCATCGATATGGCAGGCTTCCCTAAAGATGTCTATTATATGTACCAAAGCGAGTGGACCACTAAACCGGTTTTACACCTGTATCCGCATTGGAACTGGAAGCCGGGGCAGTTGGTAGATGCAAAAGTATATTACAACAATGCGGATGAAGTCGAACTTTTCCTGAACGGAAAGTCACTGGGAAGAAAAGCAAAAACAGATACAGCCTTCCATGTAATGTGGCGGGTGCCTTTTGAAGCAGGAGAATTGAAAGCAGTGTCCTATAAAAATAAAAAGCAGGTATTATCAAAAACTATTAAAACGGCGGGGTCTGCTTATAGGTTAGAGCTCTCTGTAGAAAATAAAATCATTGATAGCAAAAAGAGTGAGTTAGCGTTTATCAGTGTGCGGGTAGTAGATAAAGACGGGAATCTCGTCCCCGATGCGGATCAGCTGGTTAAGGTGAATATTGATGGTGCCGCAGTGGTAGAGGGAATGGATAACGGTAACCCCGCAGATACGAACTCATTAAAGGATGCGCAGCATCATGTATATAAAGGGCTATTACTTACAATGATTAGGGGATTGAAGCCCGGACAGATAAAAGTTACGCTACGTGCTGATGGATTACCTCCGGCAACTACTTATATCACTGTAAAATAAGAAAGAATTAAGGGGGTTAGCCAAACGGCAACTCTTGTTTTAATGTTATTTGCTGTTGAAATTCTGTACAGTAATTCATTATTCTTTTAAATTCTTAGCGTCTTCCCCTCTTTGCGTCTGCCGGGCTGCGGCAGGCGGGGTTAAGCAATATTTGGTTGTATCAGCAATCCATCCTGCAAGGGGCGTTGGAATTCGTGGCAACAGGAGAATGCTAAATGAAAGATTCCAGTCTATAGATTGTAACCGTTCTGAAAATACACTAAGAAAATGATCACGCTCAGAAATAAGAAGTATGCTGCAGGGATTATATCGGTTCAGCTGCCTGATGTGCATGCTTTTTCATTCTCGAATGAACAGGTCACCAATACAATGGATCTTCTAGATTTGTTCGGTCTTTGACGGGGGGATAGATGTCTTATTTGATCATGGAGTTTCTGTTGTAGAAAAGGGCAAATTCTTTTCGTCAACTTGGCATTGTTAATAGTTCCTTCCCGGTCCCGGTAAATATTCTCATTGTTAGTTAAGGCTTATCCCAATCAGGCTTACTGATTTCGATTGCAGCCTTTAAGCGTTATATAAGTCCAAACGGAAAAAATCCAGGATCTATGAAATCGTTTACATAAATAGTAAAATCTTCCATTTCCTTAGTCAAAGCTTACATTGTTAATAGATTCTTAACGATCTATTTTTGAAATGTAAACGATTGACTTCTGCTTTTTAATAAACTGCTTTTGTCAAACAAATTTTCACTGTCATAATTTATATCAGTTGATGATGAGTGATGCTGTGTTTGAGTTCATGCCGGTGACATGTTGAAGAGACCAAAAACGAATAGCACGAAAATATGCTTATATCGTAATGAGAGGATAATGCCCGGTAGAAACGATTATGCCCATAATTAGATAATTAACTGTTTTATTTTTTTAAACTAAAGCCATATGTATTTCAAGCACATTTTGAAATTTACGTGTCTGCTTGTGTTGTTAGCGCTTTTTAGTGGTAATGTACATGCACAAACCAGATCGATTAGCGGCAGCGTTCTGGATGACGCTTCCGATGAGCCTGTAGCGGGAGTCACAATCCGGGTGAAGGACGGCCCTCAAAGCGCGGTTACTGATGCAAAGGGAAGCTTTACGCTGAATGTGCCTACATCAGGCGGAACCCTGGAGTATTCTCATGTAGGGTACGAGATAGGTACCACAGGCATACCAGCTGAAGGTCCTATAATTATAAGGGCTAAGAAGCTTGATATAAGTATGGATGATGTGGTGGTGATAGGCTATGGCACGCAGAAACGTTCACAACTCACCGGCGCAGTTGTCAGTATCAAAGGTCAGGAAATACAGGATGTACCATCTCCCAATATTGCTGGTGCTTTAAGGGGGAGAATTGCAGGCCTTAGTGTGAGCCAGGCTTCGGGCCGGCCAGGCGCGGGAATAACCCTGAATATCCGTAACGCCGCCAATTCAGATCAGGCCCAGGCACTAGGCGTTACTAATGAGCCGCTATATGTTATTGACGGTATAACAGTTACGAAAGATGCTTTTGACAATATTGATCCCGCAATGGTTGAGGATATAGTAGTACTAAAAGATGCTGGTTCTGCCGCTATCTATGGAGCATCAGGCGCCAATGGCGTAGTTTTGTTAACTACTAAAAGAGGCCGGCCAGGTAAACCACGTTTTTCCTACAATGGATATTTAGGTGTGTCGGATGCCACAAGGCTGCCGGAAATGATGACGGCTTACGAGCATGCCCTTACACTAAACGATGGGTTCAAGATAGGAAATGCTAACGCCAGTTCTTTTTTCTCAGATGCCGATCTGGCTTATCTCAGAACGCTCAATAATTCAACCTGGCTTGATCAGCTTTGGAAACCTTCGTCGATGCATCGACATAACGTGAGTATGTCGGGTGGTAGTGATAAAGTGACCTATTTTGTTGGCGGTAATTACCAGAACGAAAACGGTAACTATGCAGGCATCAAACAAGATAAATATGGATTCAGAGCCGGAGTAGTTGCTACTATTGCGAGGGGACTGAAAGCCGATGTTAATTTCAATGTAGACCACCGCATAAGATATAGTGGTAATCCGACGGCTAATGAAGACCAGGCCTTCATCGAGGCAATGGTACAAGTGCCTCGTTGGATACCAATTGACTTTAATGGAAAATATGTAAACATTGGTGGTTCTAATCCTAATCCCTTGGCGGCTATCGGTTCGGGCTATTACAGGGAAGATAAAACAGCGGGCTATCGGATCAATACAGCAATTTCTTATGATTTTTCCGGTGCGCTGGAGGGGCTTACTGCCAGGTTCCAGATTTCACAGGCGTCAGATAATGGCAGTAATACAACTTATCGCCCTCCATACATCTTGTATAACTTTGCTGGTTTTGGGCCGGGCAACATTATACCCAGAGATAGTGTAATTAGCACCACGACGGTTAATGCAGGAGGTAATTCTTTGTATGAGCCGAGCTTAAGCAGGTCTAACAGCTACCAGGGCTTTTTCACCCTTCAGTACAAAAAGACGATTGCAACCAACCATAACGTCACCGTTTTACTGGGTGCAGAACAATCGGAAAATAATAGTGAATCAGTAGGGGTAAGATGGATCAATCAGATATTGCCAGGTCTGGATGACTATTGGGCTTTTGATCAATCAACAATTACACCTTCCAGGGGGATCGCAGTGGGCGTGAGAAGATCTTTCTTCGGTCGGTTGAATTACGATTTTATGGGTAAATACTCCCTGGATGCGGTTACCCGTTTAGATGCTTCTTCTAACTTCGCGTTGGGTAAGGTTTGGGGCGTATTTCCTAGTGTTGGTGCTGGGTGGATCGTAAGTAAGGAGAACTTTTTTAAGGATAATATAGAATTTATCAATTACTTCAAATTAAGAGCCAGCTATGGTATTGTGGGGAACAGCTCTATCGACGCCTGGCTTTGGAAAGAAAGGTATAGAGTTGATGTAGCAGGATATTTATACAATAATACATTACAAGGTGGCCTAAATCCGGATCGTATTCCTAATCCGGATATCTCCTGGGAAAGTAAACGAACCTTCAACGTGGGTGTAGAAATGGCTATGTGGCGCGATAAACTAACCTTCAATGTGGATGTGTTTCAGAACAGGGGCTACGATATGTTTGATAAAGGGGCAGATGCATCTTTTCCCGCTTTCGCAGGATTTGCAGCTCCGGTCGTGAACTATATGGAGCGCTATAACTGGGGGTCGGAGTTTACTATTGGTTACAGGGCCAATCTGGCAAAAGATCTAAGAATGAATGTGAGTACCAACTTCGGCTTTGGTAATTCAGTTACAACAAGAATGTTATATAACCCATTTCAGTTATTCGAAACATCTCCTCCGGATTGGCAGGTGGGTTTTGGAACTGACCCGAGGAGATACACCAGCGGCAACTGGGGCTATAAATCTTTAGGTATTTTCAGAACGCAGGAACAGTTAGACGACTTCATGGCTAAAAATCCCAATTACCTCATCAATAATGTATCGCCTCAGTTAGGCTGGTTATATTTCGAAGATGTTAATGGAGACGGCGTAATAACTGAGAGAGATAAGGTACCCATGTTCGACCGTATTGCTCCTAAATTTTCGATGGGATTACAGCTGGGCTTCACTTACAAAGCGGTTCAGTTGAGGGCTAATATTGCCGGCCGCTTTGGAGGAAAAGAATTTTACGATTCCAAAGCAAGGGAAGCCGCCTCTACAATTTCCAACTTACCTGCCTTCATGAATGACAGGTGGACGCCTGAAAACCCTAACGGCAAATTCCCCCGTTTCGATTCTCAGTTCTTCAATCAGGACTCAGATTTCTGGGCAGTAGACGGAACTATGGTTAGAGTGAATGATATGACATTAAGCTACTCATTGCCGCAGTCTATCATGTCGCGTATAGGTCTTACTTCTGCACGCCTTTTGGTAACCGGTAACAACTTATGGGTTCTTAAAAATCCTTTACCCTATAAGGATCCTTACCAGTCCTATGTATTTGATTATCCTACTATCAGAACGATCTCTGTTGGCTTAAGCCTGGGCTTATAAAAGTACACAAGTAAATATTAAAGCAATGAACAAGAAATTATATAAAAGATTTTCAGCAGTTTTATTTGTTGGCGCATTATTATCAGGTTGTGGTAAAAAAGGCGACGAATTTTTCCAACTAAGAGACAGGGGAGGCATCGATGGGGCGATTTGGAGCAATGAGGGCGCTATACAGTATCATTTGAATGAGGCGTATGACGTGATTATGCCCCAGTTTGCCTACGAACTTTTTCCGGCCGGAACCAATAGGGAAATCCATTTTGCAAGTGATGAAACCTTCTGGTCTGCAACTAATGCCAATGCACGGAAAACTATAGGTGTAAATGGTACTCTGGCTGCTAATGATGTGAGATATGTCGGGTTCAAATACCAGGGTGCCAATTATGGAGACAATGTATATTTTGACATAGCAAGATGTAATAATGGAATCAAATACATTCCGGGAGGCACTATCCCCTACGAAAGTAAGAGAAGATTTCTGGGGCAATATTATGCACTTCGGGCGATGGCCTATCTGGATCTGACGAAAATTTATGGAGGAATGCCGCTGGTACTTGAGCCGCAAAATCCTGATAATCTCAATTTATCAGGTAGGGCCAGTGCCCGGGAAATGTTTGCTCAGATTGTTAAGGATTGTGATTCCGCCATGGCAAACTTACAGGGTGTTACCTGGACAGATGGAACCGAAAGGGGTAAACTCACCAGAACTGCAGCCGCAGCACTCAAAGGAAAGGCCTTGTTATTGTGGGCCAGTCCCCAGTTCAATCCCCGCGACAATGCTGCACATCCCTACGACGCGAGCCGCTGGCAAGTGGCCTTTGAGGCCTGTAAAGAGGCTTATACCATTGCTGAAGCTGATGGAAAACGTTTGATGCCAAGCTACGAAAGTATTTTTAGAACGGAAGGCGCTGCCAATACAGAGGCTATTATTGTACGCTCTTATTCACAGTCTGTGGCAAAGCGCGGGCACAATGTGGAGTCCCGCTCCAGGCCACTTTCTGCAGGCGGATCGCCGGCCGATAACTATTATGCCAGTACCTTTCTGGTTAATGCCTACACCATGAAAGATGGAACACCCATCAATGCGCCGGGAAGTGGCTATGATCCGGTGCTTTTCTGGAGAGATAGAGACCCTAGATTTGAAGCCA
Organism: Niabella sp.; assembly: GCA_039593785.1. Taxonomy (GTDB): domain Bacteria; phylum Bacteroidota; class Bacteroidia; order Chitinophagales; family Chitinophagaceae; genus Niabella. The sequence continues at coordinate 10,465 of JBCNOR010000095.1, forward strand.
GCATTGCCTATAATGGCGCTACCTGGAACCTGGGGGGCACTACAAACAGAAAGCAGTGGACTTATAATAATGCGATCGGTGAAACCGGATCAAGGGGGGTGTACTGCAAAAGATTTACCACGCCCGAACTGACCAACTCCGCAGTTCCTTACTCTAACGATTTTGGAGGTAGTGGTATGGACTGGATCGAATTACGCTTAGCTGAAGTTATGCTAAACTATGCTGATGCTGCAGTTGAAGTGGGTAACATACCAATAGCTAAAGAAATGGTTAAAAAAATCAGGCAGAGAGCTGGGATTATCGCCGGTGCCAACGATTATGGTTTAGGGTTAGCTACCTCGGTTGAACAGATGAGAGATTTGATCCTTAATGAAAGAATGGTTGAATTCGCCTTTGAGGGCAAGCGTACAGAGGATTTACGAAGAACGCGTCGTTATCATTTATTATCAGGCCTCTTTACGAGTCCGGGCGTTATTCTGAGAGGAAGTAATGATGCGCAACGGAACGCGCTGAAAGAGCAGTTGGAAAGAGTGGTGGACCCGCTTACGGGTGAACGTTACAGAGACCGTCTTGACTTGAATAATAAGGATACCCTCAATAAATACTTCGAGTACGTTCTGCTTACTCCTGCTAGCACGGGCGGTTTCAATGTGCTTCCTGAATACTATTTCTATTCGCTTTCAAATTTCTTCCTTTATTCCAGCCCACTACTTGAGCAGACGATCGGTTGGGATGGTGGGAACTTTGATCCACTCCGGTAAAAGCAAATAATTATCAAAAGAATTAATTTAAAGACATGAACAATCAAATTAAATTTTGTATTTCGCTAGTGTTGCTGTTGGCTTTATTGGCTGGAGTAACATCTTGCAAAAAAACGGCGCCTAATATTTTTAACATGTTTGATGTAACGCTGGATTTACATCAAAACAGCACTTTCAGCGTTA
>JBCNOR010000096.1:0-11399 GCA_039593785.1 Niabella sp.
CCTGGGCATTATTGATCTCATTGCCCGTTATATTGCCTCTGTCTTTTATTTATATGCCTCCTGGTTTTGAAAACATCAATGTGGGCGCATGGGTCAGCCTTGCCTATGTGTCTTTATTTAGTATGTTTATTGGCTTTGTATTCTGGTATAAAGGACTGGCGCAGGGCGGCGTGGCATCGGTAGGTCAATTACAATTATTGCAACCCTTCTTCGGACTGGCACTGGCAGCTTTTATACTACACGAACCCGTAAGCTGGGGCATGTTGCTGATTACTATTGGAGTAATAGCCTGTGTGGCAGGGTCGAAAAGGTTTGGGAAATAGCCACGCTTTGAATATAAAATAATGGGCTGTCTCAATGCCCGCAATCGCCATTTCGACTGAAGCGAATCTGAGAAATCCATTATCTTCAGATCATAAATAGATTTCTCGACTTCACTATATTTCGCTCGAAATGACGGGCATTTGAGACAGCCTCATTACCCTCAAGCAATTATCCAGGCTTAATTAATCCTTCTGAACCGCTATAACTTTTGAATAACTGGTAGTACCATCTTTATCCACCTGTGCAATACGAATATAAAGCTTACCTGCACCTTTATCCATGGCTTCTTTTTTACTGCAGGAACCCATCATTGTTACGCCGGCTAATAATAACATAGCTACCCACTTCGTTTTCTTTTTGTAGAAAACCATAAACACCATTAAAGAAATAATAAGTATCGCAAGGGGCAGACTATAGAGCAATTCTGCATGAGCCTTCTCAAATACATAATCGAGTGTAACATCGCTGTTGCCGTTGATTGCTTTAGAAGCTAACGTTCCAATTGTATGAAAATTACTTCCGTCAACTGAAGCCTGTATATCAAAGTGATCATTATTAGTTTCGGACAATGTAGACCAGTAAACTTGCAAACCTCCGTTTCTTAACACCGCAGCAACAGGACCGAATGTCACCGGCAATGCAGCTGTTGTTGTAATATTGAAAGGATTATTAGTAGCCGTTGCGGTTTGATAGAAATTGCTGCCGTTATTCTCTACCACCATTACCCGGTAAGTAGTTTGTGCAGACAGGCCGGTTACAGCAACGGTTGTACTGGTTCCATTATAAACGCAATACCAGCCGCTACCGCCTATTTGCGTACCCGATCCAAAGCTGCTATTAGCGGTGTAATTGGTTCCGTTTACCGGGGCCGGGGTGCCGGTGCCGGCTGCCGCCATAAATACCAGTCGGCTCAGGCCGCTGCCATTGGTCCAGCTCAGTGTCGTTGCCTCGTCAGTAGTATTAACAGCATTTACATTACGCGCCTGTACCTCGGGTGTATTAAGCATCTGCACCATAGCGCCGCCTGATCCATCGCTGCCCGTGGCAAAATAAATATTCTGGCTGTTTAATGCTACAATACCCCAGGGGTAAAATCCGTTTCCCAAAAGCAGGTTGCGCAGGTTTACAGGAGTACCCGTAGCGCCATTATAGCGATTGAGCACGTAAGTGGTACCGTCATATTCAGAAACATACAGGTTCCCCTGCGGATCCAGCGCTAGAGAAGATGAATACTTCCCTGATGAGATGGTGGTACGGCTGGTATACCCTGAAGCAGCGGTAAAGCGATACACCGCACCGGGCGCATTGGTTCCGTCGTCAAAACCATCGGTAACATAAATATCGTCATTAGGGGCAATAGCCAGCCCGGTTGGATATTGGTATCCGGGACCGGTAGCCAACCCCTGATACAACTGCGTGCCGGTAGTACTGCCTGCAGGATACCTTACTATAGCATAGTTATCGGTAGCCGAAGCATATTCTAAGGTATAAATATTATTAGATGCATCCGTTGCAATTTGCGAATAATACTTACCGCTCAAAAAAGTAGCCGCTGTTCCATAGGTACCTGAACCACTGTTATACGGCAACCTGATAACCCGGTTTTCAAGGTTGGAAGCCGCAATATATACATCGCCATTACCGGTTACGGCTAACCCCCACGGATAGTCGGGGTGCTGATACTGAAGTCCACCATATATCACCTGGGGAACGCCCGTTCCGTTTATATACTTCACCACCTGGTACCGATCTGATCCCTGGTCGTAGCGGGTAACATAAATATTGTTGGCAGCATCTTTAGCCATAGCTGTATAAAACCGCCCTGATTCAATGTTAGTAAAGGTTTGCGCCAAAAGGCAAACAGGAATGGTAAGCAGCAGCATAAACAATGTTATGCGCATCCGTTTCTGGTTCATAAGTGGTTTTTAAGGACTTAATAATTGAGGGCCAAACGTTTAGTTTGATCCCTCAAAAATAGTCCTAAAACTTGTAATACTTATGCTGTTGCCTGCATTTCAGCATCAATAATTCAGCGAGAGGCCTACGCCAAATCCCATATCGCTATCGTAGTGGGTACGAACGCCCAGATTTCTGGTGATGATGTAACGCAGGTCGGCCATATACTCCAGGTCGGAGTTTACCATAAACCCGGCTCTTAATCTTTTAGAAACCGGAATATCTTCCCGCATCAACGATAACCGGAATATACCATCGTGGTATACTTCTGCCTGCACGTTTACCAGCATAGGCAGGGTATACATTACACCGAGGCTCACCGCCGCCCGGTGGTCTTTTTTATTTACCTGCCCAAATATATTCTTCTCATGCTCATCTTTACCCATTTTGCGGTAACGCCAGTCAAAACCTATAAACGGCATCAGCCATTGCATTTTTCCTATATAACGTCCCAGGTGGGTTTCTACTTCGTAGCCATGCATATTATTGTAACCCAAACGCCATTCTGTTCCCAGGCTCCAGCGGGCATTCATCAACATCAGCTCACCATCGTTGCCATTGGTAGCAAAATCGTTCTGTATCATAAAGTGAGGCATATTGCTTTCGCGCTGCAGCATTTTATAAGCTTTTGCCTTATCGGGGAGGTACGGGTTTTTGTAATCATCCACCGCAAAAACACGGTTCATACCTGCCATCATATGATACAGTATGTGACAATGGAAAAACCAGTCGCCCTCTTCATTGGCGAGAAACTCGATGGTATCTGTTTCCATGGGCATAATATCCAGTACATTCTTTAACGGCGATTTCTCTCCCTTCCCGTTGATCAACCTGAAATCGAAGCCATGTAAATGCATGGGGTGCCGCATCATAGAATTATTGTAAATGGTAATGCGTAGCACTTCTCCTTTTTTTACCGGTATCTTGTCGGTTTCCGATAATATTTTATTATCCATGCTCCATACGTAGCGGTTCATATTACCTGTAAGCGTAAACTTTAATTCCTTTACGGGGGCGTTGGGCGGAAGTTCAGTATTATGAGGAGACTGCAGCATGGCATAGTTTAATGTAACTATATCACCTAACGCGTTTGCATTATACCGGTTAGGATCGCTATCCATATTCATGTTGTGCTGGCTATGATCCATTTTTTTCTTGCCATCTCCTGTTATTTCGGGGTACATGACCACGTTCATATCCATTTGGTTCAGGCTCATTTTCATGCCCATATCATCCAGGTCTCCGTTCATCTTCATCATGTCGTTCATCATCTTCATTCCCTCAAAATATTTGAGGCGCGGTAACGGGGAAATCAACTGTTTGATGCCATTGCCAACAAAATAGCTTGCAGATTGCGTTCGGTCTTCGGTGGTTGCCAAAAACTCATAAGCCACCCCGTCTTCAGGAATAGTAACCACTATATCATAAGTTTCTGATACGGCTATAATCAGGCGGTCTACTTCCACCGGGACTACATCATTACCATCGTTGGCCACTACAGTAATTTTGCCCCCTGCATAGCGAAGCCAAAAATAAGAGGAAGCTCCCCCGTTAGATATCCGTAACCTTACTTTGTCGCCGGCCTTCAATGCCTTTCCATTCACCGATTTCAGGTCGGAAGCGTTGCTGCCGTTGATCAGGATCTTATCATAATAAACATCACTTACATCCATAGCCAGCATTCTTTTCCACTCATTGGTTAGCTTGGTTTTAAAATGCCCGGCGCGAATGGCTTCGGCATACGATTGAGTCGCATTTTTTTTAATAGCAGACCAATCGTTGGCATTATGCAGCATACGGTCAATATTATCCGGATTCAGATTGGTCCACTCGCTTAAAATAAGCGGCACTGCAGGTAAGTCATCTATACCCTTTCTGAAGGTTTTATCATCTTCCCTTTTTTTCATTATAAAATTTCCGTACATACCTATCTGCTCCTGCAAACCCGAATGAGAATGATACCAATGGGTGCCGTGCTGGATAATGGGAAAGCGATAAGTATAAGTAGCTCCCGGTTCAATCGGCTTTTGCGTAAGCCAGGGCACACCGTCTTCCTTGTTGGGTAAAAACACGCCATGCCAGTGTAATGAAGTGCCTTCCCTGAGCTGATTATGCACCACAATTTCTGCAGTATCGCCTTCGGTAAATGTAAGCGTGGGCATCGGTATCTGTCCGTTTACCGCAATAGCTCTTTTTTCTTTACCTGCATAAGTAACCAACGAGTCTTTCACATACAGCTCGTAACGAACAACTTTTTGCGCGAATAGCAATTGGTTGCCCCATAACAGCAGAACAGCCATTAACGCCAGCTTACAGGTATTTTTATATTTATTCATTGCTTGAGAATTATTATCAGAAACTAATCCTGGCTTTTGATCCAGCCGATCAATATTGTAGCCTGCACCTCGTTCAGCCTTGCATTTCTGTGCATCAGCGTGTATGAAGGCAGTGGCATTGCTTTAGTTTCTATTTGCTTTTTAATTGAGGTTAATAATCTTTCTTTTTTCCGGTTGGAGTAGGTACGCCATTCGCTAAAGTCCAGGTCTTTCCTGGCTTTTTTAATATGACTTTCCACTATCATTCTTACCGGCTGGATATAATTATACCATACATAGTTGGTATTATTGCTATGGCAGTCGTAGCAAGAAATGTGCAGTATTCTTTTAACATCTGCCGGAGTATTGTATGATTGAGCAATATCCATTGTTACATCCTGCTCTTTATTACTATTGCGGGCCGGTTGATAGAACTGTACCGCAACGAAAAGAAACAATAAAGCCAATGCTACAGGCTTCACTTTTCTCTTCATTTTAATATTTCTTTTTAACGGAACCACAAGTGAGCATTTCCCCGCCATAGTAAGGATTTTTTATTTCCCTGGTCTCGCTAATCCATATAGCGCCTTTGCCTTCATTATACATCGGGCAGTGTTGCTGGTATAGCTGCTGCGGTGTGCCAAACATGTCTATCAAATCATTCATGTCCTTACCCAGGGAGGCCAGATGCTCCCGCTGATGCGCAATTTTTCCGGCGTTATCCCCAATATGTTCTGCATTTTCCATCGCATCGGCTGCAATATCCATATACTCTTTCTGCTTACCTGACGGAACGCTTTTCATAACAACTGCTTTTAAAGTTGCCAGTAGTTTTCTGCCTGCATCGGCGGCCAACTTACCATTGTCTGCAACCAGGGCATTTTTTAAATCCAGGTAATCCTTTATAATGGGAGCAATTGAAAAATCACCAACGTCCTGTTGTGCCTTCTCCTGTTCAACATCTTTATCGATGGTATCTGCTGCCATTGGAAGTGCAGGAGCGCTGTCTTTTTCTACAACCGCATGCATTTCGGCAACAGCAGCAGTGTCGCTATCCAGGTTTTTGTTTGAATGATCTTCAGATGGATTGCATGAAAACAAGGTAGCAGCAATTACTGCTAATATAATGGTTGAAAAAACGATTGGCCTCATCTTTTTTACGCTTTAAGTTTTTCTAATAAATTAAGATTTGAATTTTACCGTACTGCGGTACCTGGCATATTTCCACAATAAACCATTTACTATTGGGATATCGTTTCAACGGTACTGCCACAGGTCATCATTTGCGCCCCATAAAAAGGGTTTTTTATACTATTCTCTTTACTTAGCCAATTGGCCCCTTTCCCGTTATTGTACATGGGACAATGCTGGTAATAAACCGGCGCATCCTGTTTAGACACTTTAGCCAGTTCATACATACTTTTTGAAAGCAAAACAAAGCCCTCTCTTTGTTTTGAAATATCTTTGACTGTAGCTAGCTTTTCGGCATGGGCAGTCAAATCTTTCATAATGTTCATCCAAACGGTATGCTCCCCTGCCGACAGCTTGGTCATCTCTACTGCTTTTATCGCTTTGGCAAGTTGCGCAGCATTTGATGACGCAGCTCCCGCGTCTGTTTTTACCAAAGCGTCTTTCAGCAAAAAGTAGTTATCAAAAACAGCTTTCAGCTCTGTAGTGTTCTGCTTCGCCATTTCTTTGGTGTGCACCATTTCCGCATGGTTATGAGCGCTATGCTCATTTTGGGCAGGGGCGTTACTGCCTTGAGATTTTGCAACAGGTTTTAAGGCCCTGTTGTACCGGCAGCACTCCGGCAATTTTGCATAAACGTCGTCGGGAGCCAGAAACTTTTCGTTGTCGTAACCCGCCAACGCAATACGTTTCAATATTTCATCGGGGTTTGTTTTCTTACTATCGTAAGTAATTTCGGCCATTTTGGTATTTTCATTCCACGCTACTGCAGCCACTTTTTTAATACTCCCTGCTGTTTCTATGGTTGCCTTGCACTTATCGCAGTTACCGTAAATTTTTACAGTTTCCGTTTTGGAATTTGAAATCTGTGCAAAGCTGCTTACTGATGATAGCAATACGGCAACGATCATCCATATTTTTAACACTGGGTTGCTCATAATAATATTATTTTAAGAAGACGGAGCGAGAAACCCCGGCTTATCTTGAAAGTTTAATTGAAGAAAATTGTAAATAAATTGCGGAGTAGTTCCACTTTTCGCCCTATCCTGGTAAGCCTAATTCAGCAGAGCATGAGGATCTTCATTTCTTAGAAGACTTACGGGTAACACACTCCAACCAATTATTACGCTTAAAGGACAAAAGCCTGAACGCTGTTTACAGCTGGGAAACATCCGGTATGGGCACACTTATGGCTGTCAGGCCCTTGTTCAGCTTATTTTAGGCGGCAGCCAGATAGATAAATAGCCTGAAGAATAGCAGGCTTCTTCAAAGGAGTATTTTTGCTTTTTAACCGTAACAAAAGAGTTTTTTTCCTTCGCCTCAGTCAACGGGAGCCAACTAAACAAGGATGCTGATGTGCTGCAATAGCAGGAGTCCTGTTTACATTTACCTGCACAATCATCATGATGCCTGTTCTTTTTACAAGCATTTGCTTTGGAGCTCTCTTTTTTTGATTTCTTTTTTGAGCAGGTGGATTTTTCGGTTTTAGTGGATGTTTTGGAGCAAGCATAGGACAGGTTGGGCGCTAAAAAGAACCCCAGGGCCAATAAAAGCAACAAGCCTATATGTTTTTTCAAATTGTTCAACTCCGCAAAAATATTTATAATAATAATTAAAATTAAGCTAAAACTAAAAATGTCCCCACTACTATAAACGCGGCTCCAATAGGTTTAATTGCAATAAGGACATTTTTATTAATTCTATTGTGCCACCGGCTCTATTTTAAATCCCGCTTTTTGAACGGTTTCTATTACTTCCTGCTCGGTAATACCTGTAGATTTCACCGTTAATACTTTGTCTTTATTAGCCGTATCTACCGACCAGTGGCAAACACCCTCCGCATTATCCAAATGAGGTTTTACTGACGCTACGCATCCTCCGCAATTAATATTTGTTTTAAACTGAAACTCTTTATTTTCCATTGTATTGATTTTTTAATTGGTTATAACTCATGTTTTAAAGGAACGCTATAGCCCGCTTTTTCAATAGCTGCTACGACTTCTTCCTTAGCTTTGTCAGAAGACAGGGAGACGGTTATTTGCCCAGCTTCCTGGTTTTTAATCTGAACGCCGTTTATTTCTTTGACCGCATTATTCACTCTTGCCTGGCAATGTGCGCTCTGCATGTCGGGTATCTGAATAGTTACGTCTTTCATTTTTTATTATTTTAGTATTACAAAATTGGCCGGCTTTTCAATGATCGCTGTTATGTTATTTCCTGTTTGATTTATAAGATTTGGGGATGATAAATCTCCGCCTTGGTTATTTTTTCCATTTCAAACGAAGGCTGTTGCCTACTACACTTACACTGCTTAGCGCCATTGCCGCCCCGGCAATCATGGGGTTTAAGAGGAAGCCGTTGACAGGATAAAGAATACCTGCCGCTACCGGTATGCCTATTAAATTATAAATAAACGCCCAGAACAGGTTTTGTTTGATAGTGCTTACCGTTTGTTTGGATAAACGGATGGCCTGCGGAATTTTTGTAAGATCGGATGAAATGATCGTCATTTTAGCCACATCCATTGCAATATCGCTGCCCTTACCCATGGCAATGCTTACATCTGCAGTGGCAAGTGCAGTGCTGTCATTGATCCCGTCTCCTACCATTGCAACCACTTTGCCCTGCTGTTGCAGTTCTTTTATAAAATCGGCCTTATGTTGTGGTAATACTTCTGCCTTGTAATGCTGGATTCCCGTTTGTTGTGCAATGGCTTTTGCAGTGGCTTCGTTATCACCGGTAAGCATATATAGCTCTATGCCCATATCCTGCAGTTGACGAACCGCTTCCACCGATGTTTCCTTGATTGTATCGGCGATAGCAATAACCGCCAGCGCCTGTTTACTATTGGCAAACCAGATAATAGTTTTGGATTGCTTACCCCACTCCTCGGCATACGTTAAAAGCTCATTGGCAATAGTTATATTATTTTCAACTAATAGTTTTTTATTGCCTACTACATAAGCTTCATTATTATAAACTGCTTTTACCCCTTTTCCGGTAATACTGTCGAACGACGAGAGCGATACGCTGTCAACAGCTTCCAGCTGTTTCACTACCGCTTCTGCCAACGGATGCTCCGACTGCTTTTCAAGGCTCAGCAGAATATTGCGGGTAGTATCATCATTGCTATTCCATTGAATATCGGTAACCACGGGACGGCCTTCTGTTATCGTACCGGTTTTATCCAAAACAATGGCGTTTACTTTTTTGGCTAACTCCAGGCTTTCCGCATCCTTTATCAGAATACCTTTTTCGGCCCCTTTACCTACACCAACCATAATGGCTGTAGGAGTAGCCAGTCCTAATGCACAGGGGCAGGCTATAACCAGTACCGTAACAGCCGCCAGCAATCCCTGTACGATCCCATTTTCTCCACCTAAAATCAGCCACAGTATAAATGTCAGGATAGCAATACCTATCACAACCGGAACAAAAATACCCGCTATCTTATCTACCAGCTTTTGTACAGGCGCTTTACTACCCTGGGCTTCCTGTACCATTTTAATAATATGGGCCAACATGGTTTCTTTACCCACGTTCACCGCCTTAAACTTAAAGCTGCCTTTTTGATTGATGGTTCCTGCAAACACTTTTTCATTTTCCTTTTTTAATACGGCAACAGGCTCACCGCTCAGCATGCTTTCATCTACATAAGAATTGCCGGATATTACTATACCATCTACCGCAATTTTCTCTCCTGGTTTAACCAATATTATATCACCAGCCTGCACTTGCTCAATAGCTATCTGTTGTTCTGTTCCATCGGGCTGTATTACCAGTACCGTTTTGGGTTGCAGGCCCATTAACTTTTTAATGGCTGAAGACGTGTTGCCCTTGGCTTTTTCTTCGAGCAGTTTTCCTAAAAGTATAAATGCAATTACAACGGCGGCCGCTTCAAAATATACATGCGCATGCAAGCCTCTCTGGTGCCAGAAGGTAGGAAACAATACATTGAATACGCTAAACAGGTAGGCAATACCCGTGCTCAATGCCACCAGTGTATCCATATTGGCCGAACGGTGCTTGGCCTGTTTCCAGGCGTTAACAAAAAAATCTTTGCCCAGCCACAATACTACAGGACTGGCAAACAGCCACATTATTTCATTTGCATAAGGGATATTCATGAAAAACATACCGATTGTTACCACAGGTAGTGATAATAATATAGCCCAGATCGTTTTGTTTTTAAGCTTTCGGAATTTTTCTGCGTGGATAGCTTCCAATGTTTCCTGTTGCCGGGTTTCATCTTCTATCAACAAGTCGTAGCCAATAGACTGAACCGCTTTCTGCAATCGGGAAGCATCGGTTATATTGGGTAAATATTCAACTGTAAGATTACCGGTAGCAAAGTTTACGGAGGCGCTAACCACCCCCTCCTCGTATTTTACGATAGTTTCTGTGCTGCCCGCGCAGGAAGCGCAGGTCATGCCCAACACGGGGAATGTTTTCTTAACCGTAGAAACCCCGTAACCCAGGTCTTTAATGGCTTTTACAGCATCAGCAACCACTTCATTATCCTTCACCGTAATAATAGCCCGGCGGTTATTGAGCTCTACTTTATGGCTTTCCACGCCCTTTACCTGGGCCAATCCTTTTTCTACTATAAGCGCACAGTGCTCGCTTTCAACATCTTCCAACGGGATGTAAACGGGTTCCCGGTTTGTATTTGCAGTCATATCTCTTGCTTTATTTTATTCAGTAAAGGTCGCAAGAGATGCGCTGGCAGCTATTGTGTAATTATGTGTTTGATTTGTAAGATTTATACCTGGTCTAGCGGTTTTCTTTTTTTTTCCCTGATTTGCTTAAAATAGCTGGGGGTTAGTCCCGTTATTTTTTTGAACTGGTTGCTTAAATAAGCCACGCTTGAATAATTGAGTCGGAACGCTATTTCACTTAAAGACAATTCGTCGTACACCAGCAGCTCCTTTACTTTTTCTATTTTTTGGGCTATGAAATATTTCTCAATCGTAGTTCCTTCTATTTCAGAAAACAGGTGAGACAGGTAATTATAGTCCTGGTGCAGCTCCTTACTCAGTACTTCCGAAAGATTGGTTTTAATATCATTGTCCTGGTAATGAACCAGGTTAATAATCACATTCTTGATCTTTTCAATAATCCTGGCCTTTTTATCATCAATCACCTCAAAGCCAAAGGACAACAGTGCTTTTTCCAGTTTGCTCTTTTCTTCAGCCGTGAGCTTTTTTTCAACGCTCACTTCTCCTAGTTTGATGTCCACTACTTTCAAACCCAGCTTTTCCAGTTCACTTTGCACCACCATGATACAGCGGTTGCAAACCATATTCTTAATAAAAATTGTGTTCATATTGACCCTTCATTGTGGCATATACAGGCATTACTGCTGCATTGCTTACTGCAATATACATTATTGGCTTCAAGTACTTATTATGGTATCCTTTTCAGATATTGGGCGTCTGCTTACAGGCAAATAAGGGAGCTAGTTAAAGATAGCATTCTCAACCCAATGACAACAATAATGTTTACCCATGCGATTCCGGTTAATGACTTTTAAATGCTCCGCTTTGCATTCGATTTTTTATAATTCATCTTCGCTTACGTATTCTCCCTCTACATAGCCACCATTAACATAGCGGG
>JBCNOR010000097.1:0-11369 GCA_039593785.1 Niabella sp.
GGAGTATGCCTGTAAAGCAGGTACCCAAACTACCTATTTTTTTGGCGATGATAGCGCCCGTCTGAAAGACTATGCCTGGTATAACGCTAACAGCGGGCAGAAGTATCATCAAACCGGTTTAAAGAAGCCCAACCCCTGGGGCTTTTATGATATGTTGGGAAATGTGCAGGAATGGGTATTGGACCAGTATATAGCCGATACCTATAATAAAAGCAGCAAGGGGACGCAGGACCCCGTAGTAACACCAACAACTAAACACCCGCTGGTGGTAAGAGGTGGGCACTACAACGATCCGGCTAAATTGCTGCGTAGCGCAAAGAGAGGGTCATCTGATTTGGCCTGGAACCGCAGGGATCCGCAGATACCTAAAAGCAAATGGTGGAATGCGGACGCACCTTTTGTTGGCTTCCGGCTGGTGCGCCCCCTGGTACAGCCGTCAGGGCCGGAGGCAGAAAAATTCTTTGATACCTACCTGAACCTCTAACTTATAAAAAAATAATCTTCATCTACATTTAAATAAACAACTATGGATAATAAAACTTCACGTAGAAAATTTGTACAGCAAACAGGCTTATTGGCTGGTGGCCTGGTAACGGCGCCACTTATAGGCAATGCTAATTTCTTTTCCGGTTCCGCCGGTATTATAAAAATTGCGTTGATTGGCTGTGGTGGCCGTGGAACCGGGGCTGCGCTTCAGGCTTTAAGTACGAATCAGAATGTACAATTGGTAGCTATGGCAGATGCTTTCAGGGATCGGCTGGATGATTGTTATAAATCGATAACCGGCAACCTTACTGAATCGGGTATTAATGCCAGCAAGGTGAATGTAACTGAAGAGAGAAAGCTTACAGGTTTCGATGCGTATGAAAAAGCTATCGCTCTTGCCGACGTGGTATTACTGACAACCCCTCCCGGTTTCCGGCCTATTCATTTCGAAGCTGCAGTAAAGCAGGGTAAGCACGTGTTTATGGAAAAGCCTGTAGCTACAGACCCTGCAGGTATTAAAAAAGTGCTGGATATGGCACAGGTTGCCAAACAAAAGAAGTTAAATGTGGTGGTAGGCCTTCAGAGAAGATACCAGAACTCTTACCGTGCCCTGTTTAAAAATAAAGACCTGATCGGCGATATTACTTCGGCCCAGGCCTGGTGGAATAATGATGGTGTTTGGGTAAAGGAACGCCAGCCTGGTCAAACGGAGATGGAATACCAGATGCGTAACTGGTATTATTTTAACTGGCTCTGTGGTGATCATATTGTAGAGCAGCATGTACATAATATAGATGTAGTGAACTGGTTTAAAAATGCTTACCCGGTTAAGGCCCAGGGAATGGGTGGTAGACAAGTGCGTACGGATAAAAAATACGGGGAGATCTATGATCACCATTTCGTAGAGTTTCATTATGCCGATGGCAGTATTTTAAACAGTCAGTGCCGTCATATTCCACGTACGATGAGCAAAGTAGATGAACTGCTTATTGGTACGAAGGGGAAGATCTATGGCGATGCAGCAGTTATTAAGGATCACAAGGGTAATACTCTTTTTGCGTTTGACAAAAAGGGTGAGAATAATCCGTACCAGGCTGAGCATGATGAGCTGTTTGCCGCGGTTGCGAAAGGAGAGTATAAGTTCTGGGATGCAGAATATGGCGCTAAGAGTACGTTAACCGGTATTATAGGGCGGATGGCTACATACAGTGGTGAAGTGATCGATTTTGAAAAAGCGTTAAATAGCGGCATTGACCTGATGCCCAAAAAGTTCAGCTTCGATGCCGATCCGCTGATCATGCCTGATGCCAATGGTATGTATGCAATTGCCACACCAGGAAGAACCAGGTATAATATTTCTTAGCTGGTTAATGGATTTTTTCAAGGGAGCTGTTGATCAATCAACAGCTCTTTTTTTAACAACTACCTGGTTACCCGATTGTATTACCCATATTAAACATAGGCAGGTACATTGCGATAAGCACAATACCTACCACAAAGCCGAGAATAACAATAATAGCAGGCTCTATAAACTTGCTTAATTGGGTGGTTTGATAGACTATTATGGCGATACCGTTAAGGAAATAGTACCCCGTTAAATGCATTTAACCCGGTTTGTCTTATATTTTTTCAATATTTAATACCACACTCGTTCTTTGTGCATTCACTACCGGGTTAAATCCTATGGTCATTAAAAATTCGCCACTGTAGGTTTTCGATTCATCAATAGAGGTTTTGGTTCCGGGATATAAGCAAATCTCAGTGATCCTGTATTTTGCAGCAGCGTCAAGTCCTTTAAGGCGAACGGGATAAACACTTCCTGAACCATAACGATTATTGACGAGGTAGTTGAAAATAACGCCTTTGGATTGCTCTTCGTTGATATAGGCCATTGACGCCATATCCCCTTCGGTAGGATTGGCCAGCCTGTACTGTTTGCCAAACCAAACAATGTCTTTAAAACTATTGTACTGCTTAATAGCATTCTGACAATACTGAAGATCTTTTTCATTGAGATGCTTTACTACAATATCAAATCCCAGCTTACCCATCATAGCTACATCCGTTCTGAATTTAATGGGCTGCTTGCCCCAGTCTGTTACATGGTTGGAGCTGGTAATAGCGGGGTAGAAGTAAGAGTATTCCCACTGCATGAAGATACGCTCCAACGGATCGGTATTGTCGCTGGGCCAGAACTCTGTGAAGTATTCAAGAGCCCCGTAATCTACACGGCCGCCACCTCCCGAGCATAACATCATGGGTACGGCAGGATACTTGCTGCGTATTCTTTTTAATACATTGTACAGGCCGCGCATATATTCAATATAGAAATGGGATTGATTTTTCAGGTATGCCGAATGGGCATTGTAGATTACTGCATTGCAGTCCCACTTAATATAAGCCAGGTTACCATTTTGAGTAAAGAGATCATCTACCACTTTACAAATAAAGTCCTGTACCCTGGGATTACTAAGATCTAAAACCAGTTGATTCCGGAAGTAATGTTCGGCACGCTGTGGCTGCTTTACCACCCAATCGGGATGTTGCTCATATAACTCGCTTTTAGGATTCACCATTTCGGGTTCGATCCATATACCAAGCTTAACCTCGTTGTTGGCTGCTTCTTTTACCAGCGTTCCAATGCCATTGGGTAATTTTTTTCGGTTAGGCGCCCAATCTCCCAATCCCGCTACATCACCGTTCCTGGGATATTTATTGGCAAACCACCCGTCATCTAATAAAAATAAATCAACACCGAGTTTGCGGGTATCCTTAATAAGCTCTTTTAGCTTGTTTTCATCAAAATCAAAATAAGTGGCTTCCCAGTTATTCAGTAAAGTAAGCCTGTCTTTTTTACCGTTCAGCACTTTATAGTTACGTGCCCAATCCTGTAGCTTGCGGCTGGCGCTTCCCTTGCCTTCATGCGAAAGGGTGTATAGGAAACCGGGAGTTACAAAATCTTCATTGGGTTTCAAAGTATAGGCTGAAGCATAATTATTAATGCCTGATATAATGCGCAGGTTATTCTGGTAATCCAGTTCCAGGTCGGTTTTGAAATTGCCGCTGTATTCCAGCGCGCCATACAGCACCGTGCCTTCATCTTCAGTTGCAGGTTGGTCGAGTGATACCATGAATACGGAAGGCTGGAATAAATTAGCCCTGGTGCCTAATTTACTATCAATCGTTTTGATGCCATGTGTAAGCCTGGATGTTTCAGGTTGCATTTCTTTAGCCCAATCGCCATGATATTGCGTAAGCCAGAAGCTTTTTGCTTTGATATGCAGGTTGGCAGATGCATATTTATGTAAAGTTACATCCGATTTTTCGGAATGCCTGATCACCGCCCATTGCTCAATCACATCCTGCCTGAAATAGGACTTATAAAATAAGGTTACCTGGAAATCATACACCGGATCTTTTAAAAGGACGGATAGTTGCGTAACACCATTGCTCAGGTCTTTTTGTTCATGCTGTACATAACGGAGGTCGAGCGAGTTATTGCCATCGGCATGCGTTACAGTGATAGCGGGTTCAAGTAAATTGCGTGAGCCGGACGGGGTATAGGCCGCATCTGCAACTTCAGTATAGTCGGCGGTTTGTTTATAGGTCTGGGGAATCAATGCATACTCGTTATTGATACCCAGCTTCTTCCCGTAATATAGTATCGATAAGTTCTTCTGCTGATCGACCTTCAACACCATGGCATTTTCAGCGGTTGTTACCGGTATCACCTGTTCCTGTGCAAGTACCGGTATTGATGCTATGCATAGTATTAATGCCCATAAATCTTTCAACGCAAACCTCATGTCCTGTGTTTTTAATAATGTATTGAGAAAATTATCTTGCAATAGTGGATGTATTAATGACCTTTCCGTTCACTTTTAATAGTACCCGTTGTTGAACGGGGGCGTAAAGCTTATAGCTGGTGATCTTACCATTCATCCATTGCATATCAATAGTGATATTGCCCTGCGCTTTAATGCCTTTTACACCGCCCTGCTTCTTCCATATGGCCGGGATAGCAGGTAGTAGCTCAATGTAGCCATCATGGCTTTGTAATAGCATCTCCAGTATTCCTGCGGCGCCGCCAAAGTTGCCGTCGATCTGGAAGGGCGGCCCGGCCGAAAGCAGGTTGGGGTACACACCGCCGCCAGCGCCGTAATTAATATCCGTTTTTAAAGTGGGACGTAATACTTCTTTCAAAAGCTTAAAAGCTCTCTCCCCATCATGCAGACGTGCCCAGAACAGCTGCTTGTGCGTTATAGCCCAGCTAGGCCCGTCGTCACCCCGCACTTCTAATGTTTTTTTAGCAGCTTCCATTAGCTGAGGTGTTTTATTGGCTGTTATAGAAGAGCCGGGGTATAAGCCCCATAAGTGGGAGATATGCCGGTGCTGGGGATCCGCTTCCTTATACTCTTCCAGCCATTCCATAATCCTGCCATCACTGGCAATACGGCCGGGAGGAGGGATCTGTTTCAGCTTTTCGGTAAGATCGGCCCTGAAATCTGTATCCACATTTAGTACTTTAGATGCTTCGATAACATTATTAAAAAGCGCTCTCGTGATCTGGTTATCAATGGTTGGTCCCATGCAAACATTCACATGCTTACCGTTTAGTAAAAAAGTATTTTCCGGCGATACTGAGGGAGCGGTTACCAGCCATTTGGTTTTAGGGTCAGTAATCAATGCGTCGCGGTAAAAAAGAGCGGAGCCTTTTAAAACCGGGTAAATGTCTTTTAAATATTTTTTGTCTTTGGTATAGGCATAATGCGCCCAAAGATTTTCGCATAGCCAGCCGGATCCGGAGTTGGCAATACCCCATGAGGCGCTTTCACCTGGTTCGGTAAAGCCCCATACATTCGTAATTACATGGGCAATCCATCCGTTGGCATTGTAGTAAGCTTTGGCAGTGCGTTCGCCGTTTTTAACCAACCCTTTTACCAGGTCCGCCAGAGGAAGGTTGAGCTCTGATAAATTAGCTGCTTCCAGATGCCAGTGATTCATCTCTACATTAATATCCAGGTGATAATCGCCATTCCAGGGCGTGTTGACCTGGTTGGCCCAAAGCCCTTGCAGGTTGGGCGGCAACAAGCCCACGCGTGTGCTGCTGATGCTGAGATAGCGCCCATATTGTAAGAACAATGCCGGTAACGCGTTGTCGTTCTGCGGATTCTTATAAAAAAGCTCTAATCGCTTATCTGTGGATAAAGTACTGTTTGTGCCAGTACCGAGGTTAACTGCGAAGCGATTGAATAATGTGCGAAAGTTTTGGGTGTGAAGGTTTTTTTCCAACTGGTAGTTTTTGTTGAGGGCGGTTTGCAGTAACTGCAGGGTCTTGTTCTCAAAACCAGGGTTTTTGAAATCAGTACCCATCGACACATAAATATAAGCCGTAGTGGCATTGGCTACTGAAAGTTCTTTGTCCGTACTACTTAAAGATCCTCCCCCCGACAGCTTTACAGATGCAAGCGCCATATACTGCATACCCTTTCCATCCGTTCCATTATCCAATTGTCCATATATACCAACAACCTGATCTTTTACTTTTACTTTAAAGCGTTCGGGTCTTGATAAGCTAAAAGAGAAATTTAAGGCGCCGGGTTTGCTGCTGCTTAATTTTATAATGCCTACGTCTGTTCCAAAACTGGTAAGGTATTCACGGGTATAAGTGACACCATTTACCGTGAAGCGGGTAGTAGCCAAAGCTTGATCTAATTGTAATGAGCGGTAATAGTTGGTTGGAGATTGGTCAGGTTGATTGTAACGATAATTGATCTCCAGGTTGCCTAACACCTGGAAACAACCCCATTGTTTGCCACCCGATCCGGGACCTTTACAAATAAAGTGTTTATTGATCAGGTCCTGCGCCTCATCGTTTTTACCTGCGGCCAGCATTTTCCTGATCTCGGGCAGGTATTGATTGGCCTCGTAATTATTGGCATCCTGTTCCGAACCAGACCATAATGTGATATCATTTAATACAATGTTTTCTTTAGTGATACCACCATCTGGCATCATGCCCAAACGGCCATTACCCAGCGGAAGCGTTTCTTCCCATACGGCTGCCGGCTGGTCGTACCATAGCTTCAGGTTGTTATTAGTTTGTGCCCGGCCATTGTTATTGGCGATAAGAAATGCTGCAATTAAAACACCGGCTCTTTTTATATACTTTATCAACACGGTTTGAATATTTATGAGAACTAGAAATTTTTCTTTTCAGCCGTAGTTAAGGACCAGCTATCGGTTCTGAAAGGGGAGGCCGGAAGGTTTTCCCTGTTATATAAACCGGCTTCAGGATTGTCGGCCCAGGCATAGCGTACTGCTACGGGATTTTGTATGGATGGACTGCTTACAATCACTGTATTGCCCATTATTTTTGCGTCCGCCCAAACAAACCGCTGATCGGCTCCCGCGATAGCAAACCCGGTTAACTGGTTATTCTTTGCGATGAGGCCGCTGCCGGTGTTAGTAAAGGTGAGGATGATCTTGTTGCCTGCTGTTTTTGAAGAAGTATATACCGGTCCGGATGCAATAATATTTTTACCATAAGCTATCTTTTCGGCAGCTAAGGCAAGTCTCAAACCAACATCCTGTTTATTGCGCGGGTGTATATCATTGGCTTCGCCGATGTCTATTGCCAGTGCTTCGGCAGTATTCGGTGTTGAAAGCGTTTGATGCTGTGCATCTCTCAGCTCAGCCCAGGTGCTCGCTCCGGGTTCTTTTTTTCTTTCGAGATAATTAGCCAGCTGTACCCATATAAAAGGAAAGCTATAGCCCCATGCTTTCCGCCAGTCGGCAATCATAGCCGGGAATAAGCGTTGGTACCTTGCCGCTTCATCTACATTGGCTTCACCCTGGTACCATATAGCTCCTTTTATTTTGAGATCTGTAATGGGGTTGATCATTGCATTGAACAGCTGCGAAGGGAAAGCATTCGGGCCCGTTTCTATCAAGTTATAGGCTTTGGAAATAACAGCAGGTTGGTAATGCCAATCCCCTGCAAGCGATATCTTTTTGTCGCCAATGCTAATAAAAAGATCTTCTGGTTTCCCAAACATACCGCCCTGCGCACCCCCGTCCATCATTTTGATGGTGATGGTATTTTTGCCTGCTCTTAATATCGAAGTACTGATTGGGTACACCCGGCTCTTGTTCCATATGTTATCGTGCCCAACGAGCGTGCCGTTAATATAAGTCGAGTCTGCATCGTCAATAGCTCCAAGGTGCAAAACAATATTTTGATCTTTGGGCAAACTTTCCAGGTTGAAACTTTTCTTAAACCAGATGATACCATCCGTGTTGCCGATAGCAGAAGATTCCCATGAAGCAGGCATCTGTACTGTATTCCAGCCTTCTGTATCCCCATTCTGATACCAGGCTTCCCTGCTGCCGGGATCATTGGCTAATGCCAGGTTATAGGCTTTTCTTTTTTCATCCTGCTCTGCAAAAGTTTGTTTCATCTCAGCCGGGTCAAGATGATTATAGCCTTCAAAACCGGATATAGTGGGCCAGCTGGTCCAGGCCTGTATATTGGTGCCTCCCCAATTGGTACTGATCAGCCCGACAGGGATCTTTGTATCCTGGTTGATCTTCCTGCCAAAAAAATAAGCTACAGCCGAAAATGCCGGGATGTTTTTTGAATTGCATTCCAGCCATTGTCCGCCGGCCAGGTCGTTTTTAGGCATAAAGCTCGTGGCTTTTTCTACGGTGAACAGCCGTATGTTGGGATAGTTAGCCGCAGCAATTTCCCGTTCTGCATTATTAACCTTCGACCAACCGGATACCGGCATTTCCATATTGGATTGACCGCTACAAATCCATACATCACCTATCAGTATATTTTGCAGCACTTTCCTGTCGTCTGAAGATGTAATGGTAAGATTGTAAGGACCGCCCCAACGCATCGGTTTTAAAGTGACTTTCCATTCTCCCTTTGCGTTGGATAGGGCAGAGACCTGTTGGCCATTGATAGCCACTTTTATCGCTTCGTTACTACCTGCAGTACCCCATACCGCTAAAGGTTGATTGCGTTGTATAACCATATTGCCGGTAAATATCCGGGGCAGGGTAATCTCGGCAGAGGTACTAAGTGCAAGCAATAAGCCAGCTGCCGCTAATGCGATGTGTTGTTTGAATATGCTCATTTCAACAAGGTAATTCTTTTATCAGATCATTACAAACTACTTCAATTTATTTACTCCCTGTTCCAGAATGTAACCTGGCTTAAATTGCTGTATTTACTGTCACCACTCGCCACCTTCTTGATTAAAATTCTTATATACCTTACAGGAGGCGGATTGTCGATCAGGCTGCTTTTAAAAGGAGCTTTCCCGTCATCTGTTCTGTTTACGGATTGTAATAAAGTCCATCCGCTTGCCTGCATTTGTGTTCTCCAGTTTGCATTGTTCCCCTCTATACCGGGCACATCCTTTGTATTTGACCCCCATATTTCATATTCAATCGGGTTGTGGCAGCAATCCCTTCCAATTATTTCAAAATGTGACAACGAATTATAAGTGGCCCCCATGTCAAAGCTAATGGGGTAAGGTAATGTTTTGGCGTCGTTACTGTGAAAGCCATTATACCAGCCTTTGGGTGATGTAGCCCCATCGAAAATTGTCCAGAGTGAGGTCCAGTAACTATCATCGTAAGATTTTCCGTCTCCATACAATGATAAAGGACTGAATTTGTTTTTCGGACACATTACATACCTGTATATGGTAGGGAAGTTGCCGGTAGTGTTGGCTTTAAAAGTATCAATTGCATTTTTTTCGGGGATGTAAGAAGATATATAAGTAATAGGCGTTCCGAACTTGAAATTATTAATAGTGATCGTATTTTCAGTGGGCGACAATTTTTTTTGTTCAGTAGTATTAGATGTATTAGTATAAGTGATAATTGTTGATGTATTGCTGGTATCTGCATTGGCAAAATTAAGTGTCAGAGTGCCATCTTCAGTATAAACATAAGGATCGGCAGCATTAATGTTTCTGTTTTGCAGCAAAGATTTATACGCTTCTCCGTACACCCTGACATTGTTGATCTCCTGGCCTATAGAGCGGTTGCCTTTATCATCATACGAGTAAATTACAAAAGAATAGACATACTCACTTAAATTCGGAACTGTTACTGAAACCTTATCCTCAGGGTTATGAGAAGTGGCCGGTACTATTATGGAATCTCGGCCGTTATTCCATTTCACAACATATTTTACCACGCTTGGGTCGGGGCTGGGATTCCATGAGAGCGCAGTACGTAAATTACCCGCTCTATAGGTAAGACTTTTTACGAGACCCGGATAGACAGATTCTTTACCATCAAAGTATTTCAGATAATCATTATCATACCGTTTACAACCCAATACCAGAAGTATAGATAGGCAGACAATGATATTATTTTTATAATTCATTAGTTTATGTTTTATTGTTAGTGGCCTTTGCCTGGTTTACTGGGGGCTGCCGTATAATGTTATTTCCTGCGCGTTGGTGTAACTAATGCCGCCCCATGTCTGGTTAACAACAAAGCGTATAAACCGGGTAGGGATGGCGTCAAGAGGTACATTAAAGTCCACACCATCTGCCATATATTGCATATCCTGGCTATTGGCTTGGTTGGGTGGTAGACCTGATGGAGGGTTAGGGAAAGTATAAGTGCCCATACTGGTCCAGTCTCCAACAGTTTGTCCTAACAGGGAAACGTTAGGCAACGCTATATCCGCAGGACTGGTTTTGTTACTACCCCATATAGTAAATACCTTTGGATTCTGGTACCCCCATCCCGCGCTGAGCCTCAGGTAAAGTCTGAACCGGCTTAGTTTGGCATTGACACCTAAGCCCCAGGTACCCTGCGATACCGGGGCAATGTCTGTATGCCAGCCCGGCTCCCCGGTTTTGCCGTCCCAGAAATAATGGAGTTCCCCGCCCCATCCAATAGGTGCATCACTTGCCAGGCCATATTTGTAGAACTTTTTATAATCCAGCATGGTTTCAAAAAGAGGCGTCAATGTTTTAAACAATGTATCGGATTTATTACCAAACTTATCCGTAGTATAAATGCCAAATTGAGTCGGTTTTGAGTCGAAACCACGAACGGAAAAATTAATGGTCTGTGTTGACACATTCACAGGATCCTTCTCTTCAAACTTGTTGGTTTCAGGATTGAAGAATACTACATGCATAGATAGCGGCGTTTTGAACGTATTAGCACCACTTATATTCACACCCCCGAAATCGGGCGTTAATTGTAACTGGCTATTCACTACCTGGAACTTAGGTGTAAGCGGATTTACTTTTACTTTGACAGGGTCCGATTTTACTTCTGCCCGGCTAACCGTGTAGAGTGTTACCTCGTACTCCTTGCTTTCTGCAAACCCGTCCACTTTTATGGTATCTGTGTAATAACTGGCTTTAGTTTGTCTCGGTTTGTTTTCATCCGTATGATATTCCGCCAGCACATAGAGGAGATTGGGATGGTTCGGTAACGTATAGATGATATTGGCACTGCCATTGTCGTTTTCTACCCTTATATTGGTTACTGGATCCGGTTTGGTTTCATCTGTAGAAACCGGGTTGTTATTGGATGCTGATTTTTGACATGCTGATATGCCCAAAATCAGGATTGCGATCAATAGCAATAAATGATGTATAAGTATTTTATTCTTCATATGCCAGGATATTACCAGTTAGGATTTTGTGTTAAATTGGTATTTACAACCAGATTGTCCGTCTTTATAGGCCATAAATAATTTTTTTGCCCGAATACCGGAATCAGAACCGTCCTTGGCTGATAATAATCTGAAGGCGTTTCCCCATATACATTCCAGCCCTGCAGTGGCCTGCTTAATACATTCTGTAGTTCTTTCCATCTTCTTAAATCCCAGCCGC
>JBCNOR010000098.1:0-11369 GCA_039593785.1 Niabella sp.
GTTCAAAGCCAGGTATCCCCTGTAATTATAAAAATTAGTATTATCCGGTCTTGGAAAATCATTGGATGGATTTTCAGGGGTCCAATAATCGAGGTAGGCCGGCGCGTTACCTTTACCGGACGGGTCGTACGCACCTGTAAAATCGTATGCCATCATGTGCCCCCACCGGCTAATGATATACACGTTAAGATCTATATTTTTATAACGGAATGTGTTATTTAAACCTGCCGTCCAGCGCGGAGAAGTGGTACCGATATACTGCACATCGTTTACTTCGTCTATTACAAAATCTCCATTTAGATCTGCCAGCTTGATATCACCGGGTTTAAAGGGCTCTACTTTAGCAGCATCTTTAAAATATTTTGCGGCTTCCGCAGCCTCGTCCGCCTGCCAGATACCCAATCTTTTAAAAGTGTAGAAAGTCTTTAAGGGACGCCCGATCAGCAAACTTTCAGTCTCCCGGTTTACAGCGCCGATAATATCACGTCCGTCAATCAGGTCAAGGATCTTCTCAGTGTTATGTGCAAAAGTGATGTTGGTTTGCCAGTTAAAGTTTTGCTTCCTGATATTTACAGTAGTCAGATTTAACTCGATGCCTTTGTTGCTGGTCGAACCGATGTTCTGATAGATCTGGAACGGCGTGTTGTTGCCACTACCCATCGAAGTTGGCAACGTGCGGGGTAAAAGAATGTCGGTGGTTTTGGTGTAATAGTAATCCACACTACCCATTATCCTGTTATCAAAGATTCCGAAGTCAAGACCGATGTTGGTAGAAGCCGATTTTTCCCACCCCAGGTCCATATTACCCACAAAGGGATTGTATACATAGTAGGTATAACCCCGATCCTGGAAAGCAGAGTTACTAAGCGCATTTAAATAGGATTGGGTGCCGTATTCACTGATACCGGAATTACCAGTCATCCCCCAGCTTGCCCTTAATTTTAATTCATTTAGATTTTTGAGATTCCCCAACCACCCTTCATCGATCACGCGCCAGGCCAATGCCGCCGAGGGAAATGCCGCCCACTTATTACCTTCCGCCAGCCTGGAAGCCCCGTCCCACCTGTTGGACACTGTAACGAGATATTTACCCAGGTAATTATAATTCAACCTGGTAGCGTAAGAGAAGGTCTGGCTTTGTTTGTACTCTGAACCAATTACGTAAGAATCTTTTTTATTAGCAACAAGATTATGCCAAAGCTGACTGGGTATTAACTGGCCGGCACCTTCGCTGTAAGAGCTTCTGAATTTAGACTGTGTCCATGAAGTCAACCCGGTTAATGTAAAGGAATGATCCCCTACTTTTTTGGTATAGTTGAGGATATTATCCCAGGTGATAAAAGTTTTTTCTGTAGCTAATATTGATGCGATGGATCCAGTATTCAGTTCTGCTCTATCAATAGATTGGGCACCCTGGAAATCATTATTTCTCCGAAATGAAAAATTAGTTCCGAGGTTCGAGCGTAATGAAAATCCTTTAAAGGGGCGTAGTTCGGCATAACCATTGGCGAAAACATTAGTAGTTAACCGTTGGTATTTAGCCGTAAATTCAGTCGCCTCATCAGCAAGCGGATTTACCTTTCCTGCGGTTCCAAGTGGATAAAGGATCACTCTGCCGCTATCATTATAGGCACGCCCCAGGGGCTCATTAGTGGCCGCACGCCATAAAACATTCTCGGCCCGCTCGTATCCTGCATAATGGGTAAGATTTACAGATGCCCCCGCCTTAAAAATATTGCTGAAATTATGATCGATAACGGTCCGGATATTGTATTTATCCAGCAAGTCATCCTTAAGAGATCCTTTTTCGCGGTAATAACCCGCCGACAACAGACCGGTTGTTTTTTCAGTTCCGCCGGAAACACTCACCTGGTGATTTTGTACAATACCGGTATGTATGACTTCATCGACCCAATTAATCCACTGATTGTTTTGAATAGCTGACCACTCCTGGGGAGTAAACAGTATCTGATCATCAGCCGGTGATTTCCACTGCCCGGTGGTTTTATAGGCCTCCCGGCGAAGCTTTATATAGTCATCGCCCATTCGCATTTTAGGATACTGCGCCCAACCATTCACTCCTACATACCCGTTGTAAGATATTTTGGCTTTGCCGGATTTGGCTCTTTTAGTAGTTACAATGATCACCCCGTTAGCACCCTGCGAGCCATATATTGCCGTTGAAGATGCATCTTTCATAACATCAATGGATTCGATTTCCTGGGGTGGAATATCAGTAATATTGCCACCTTGCACACCATCGATAATAATTAAAGGATTATTCGCTATTAAATTACCGTATTCATCTTTGGCGGTAGATAAAGATCTTTTACCACGAATATTCATAGTTACACCAGAAGTTGCTTTTCCGGAGTTACGTACAATATCCAAGCCCGGCACCTGGCCCTGCAATGCTTCCATTGCATTATGCGCCGGCGAGCGAACAATATCATCAGCTTTTACACTTGATACAGCGCCCGTAAGGTCTTTTCTTTTAGTAGTACCGTAACCGATCACTACAACCTCATCCATTTTATTTTCAGCAGGGTAAAGAATTACCTGCGAATAATTATTGTCCTTTACGGAAACATCAATGGCGCTATAGCCAACTATAGAGAAAGTCAGTATAGCATTCTCATCTTTTACCGTTATCTTATAGCTGCCGTCTTCACCGCTTAATACACCGTTAGTGGTGCCTTTCTCCGCTACACTTACCCCCGCAAGAGGGTTTCCTGCCGGATCCGTTATTTTACCTTCTACCAATATACTCATCGTTTCCCCCGGTTTGCCAATGATAACCACCAAACCCTTGTTTATTTTTTTATAAGAAAACGTAGTAGCCTTCAGCATGTTTTGCATCACATAATCTAGCGTGGCATTCCTGGCGTACAGGTCCAGCTTTATATCGCTGCTTTTCAGATCGGTATTGTAAACAAAACGGTAGTTATATTCTTTCTCTATCTTCTCTATGATCTGTGGTATGGAAAGGCTCTTCACATCCAGGTTGATCCTTTGTTGCGAAGCAGCATCAAAAGCAATAGCATGGAATGATGAAAGTAAAATTATAAAAACAACAAGCTTCATTAACAACAAGTATTTTATAAGCGATCGGGATGGGCACAAACGTCCCCTGCAAGCATATTTTTTCATATATTGCAAATAGTTTAAGATAAATGAATAGCTGGTTCCAACAGCTTTTTGTCTTTTTCAGGGCGAAAGATGGTTACAACATTTTTCGCTCTTTTTATATATTGGTCAGATTTTTATTTGATCATAATGGCATTGTTTATGAATGTGAGCAATACGTTAATAGATAGTTACCTTATCTTTCTGGATCCTGTAACTAAAGTTTCCTATCATTTTTAAGGATTCCAGTACATCTTCCAGCGAATCGTTTTCAAATTTGCCCCGGTATAGCAGGTCCGCATTTCGCGTATTCTTTAGTTCGATGGTAATATTATACCATCTCTCCAAAACCGGAATAATATCAGTTAAGGTTTCCTGCTCGAACACCAGCCGGTTATGCATCCATTCTGTTTCAACAGACAAGGAGTCTACTTTCCGGGGTGCTAATTTCAACAACTCTATTTCCTGCAATCCATCTTTAGACAACTGCCGCTGATTGGTTTGAGCCGTTGTATTCCGAACAATCATTTTTTCGTTCGGTGCCAATAAGAGCGTTTTATGCTCATTCTTTTTCAGTAATACTTCTATTGCACCTCTTAATAAAGTAGTTTGTGTATTTTTTTCATCTCCATACGCACGTACATTGAAGGCGGTTCCCAATACCTTTATATCTATATTATCGGTATGCACAATAAAAGGCTTTTTCTTATCCTTAACCACATCAAAATAAGCCTCGCCCGTCAGATACACTTCTCTTATAGTATTGCCAAAATCCTTGTCATAAGACAGCCTGGAGTCAGCGTTAACCCAAACTTTGGTTCCATCCGGCAATACCAGGTTGGTTTTTGAACCCTTCTTTGTTACTACAATATTATGAGCAGGCTGGCCTTGCTCACGTGTATGCATCCAATAAAAAAAAGCGCAGCCTAACACCAAAACAACTGAAGCAGCTATAGCAAAATAAGTCCTGACAGGTCTATACTTTTTTACCACGGGCTGCGGTTCCGCCGTTTTGATTCGTGCCCGGACTTTATCCAGGGCCTTATTAACGGAACCATCCTTCGCCTCGGATGCATAGACCAGCGAACTACTCAGCACTTCATTCATGCTATCCACCAATAAGGCACTCTCCTCTTTATCTTTTATAAAAGCTGACAATTCAAGCTGTTCTTCCGGTGTGATTTCACCGGATTGCTTTCTTATTATCAAGTATATAAGCCTGTCGTTATGCACGTGTAGAACCTTGAATTATTTATATAGACGCAAACGGGTAAGAAATACCCCCAAGAGAAACAATATTTTTTGTAAAAAAGTATCAATAGATCAGGAAGCGCTTCTTTTATAGCCTTTTATAACACGGCCGATAATAACCGACAGCTTTTTAACTGCGATAGTCATTTGATTTTCCACGGTTTTTACAGAAATCTCCAATAGCTGGGCTACTTCTGCATATTTAAGTCCATCTTCCTTGATCAGCTTAAAAATAAGCCGGCATCTGTCTGGCAATTCATTAATAGCAGTATTGATTTCCTGTAATGTTTCTTTATTGATGAGCTTTAACTCGTGATTACTGAGTTCATAGGTTAAGGTTTCTCCTACATCCGCAAGGGATGTGTTCTTTTGCGACTCTTTATACCCCCTGCTTCTTGTATAACTGATAGCAGCATGTTTGGCCGAAATATACAGGTAATGCGAAAGGTTCTTAATAGCTGGTAATGTCTTCCGGTTCTGCCAAAGATTGAATAATACGTCTCCGCATATTTCTTCTGCTACCTGCTTATCCTTCAACAGGGAGGATGTATACGAAAGCAACGCCGGATAGTATATCCTGAACAACTCTTCAAAAGCCTGTTCATCGCTGTTGTGAGCTATAGCATGAATCAGATATGGCAATCGTTGACTATACATCTACCGGCAAATATAGCTATAGTATCACAGATGTGAAAACGATTACACGATTTTGTCATTAATAACCAAAGCCCGCATTGATTTACAATACGAGCTTTGGTTGCCAGACTAGAATTGTTTTAGTAGCCATTGTTTCCAAATTCATCGGCATTATTGATCTGGTTTAAAAAACCGAATGGAATAGGCCTGTTGTAGTGTCTTTCCTTTATAAAATTTATAAAAGCAGTTCTGTTATACTTTTGTAAGCGGCTTTCGAATGCTTTATTGCGCTTTAGTATTGCCCACCGATTATATTCTCCGCAAAGCTCTCTTGCATACTCGTCAAATACATCGTCCATAGTGGCAACGCTTAACTGCATACCTGTACCAAAATTAAAATCAGCCGGGTTGCGGCAGGCTCGCTGGCGTAGCTTATTTAAGTAGGCAGCGGCGGCAGCTCCATCGCCGTTAATATGCATGGCTGCTTCAGCGGCTATCAAATACACCTCGGCCATCCGCATGATCATAATATTCCCAAGCTTCTGCTGGAAGTTAGCCCCCAACCAGCCTCCATCGAAATTATGATTGAACTTCATCATTGCAGGAAACAGGTTGGCCAGGCTGTTCGGTACCAATCCATTACCTGCTACCACTGCCTTATAGGTGCTTCCTGTTACATCTGACGGGTCGAAAAGATCATCAATGTTAACCGTTACATACCTACGGGCTTTTTTATCTTCGGCTGTAAGCGGGTCTTTACTCAGGTAAACAAAAAACCGGTCTTCATCAGCGGCCAGCGGATAAGGATGTACGTTCGCATTAGCCGTAGCTGTTAGTGCAGCGGTAGAGCCGGAATAATCTCCTTTATTCCATATTTTAGGAATATACTGCCATGTTGCGTTCTGAGAAGCATTGCGTGCATCTACATCGGCATATGGATAGATCTTCTCACCTATATGGGACGCATCTATGCCAAACTTTGTACAAATAGCTGCGTTAAGTGTTATGGTGGCATCTGCATACTTAACATTAGCAGGCGCAGGAGTTCCCGCCCCGCTTCCATTGCTGGCAATTGCCTGTACACCCGAGTAGTTGGCAAATGCCGTTACAAATGTATTTTCCCAGCGCTTGTCATATTTTGCATTAAAGCAATTGATCAGGTACCTCGTTGGTCCAATAAACTGCTGGTTCAAACGCCCGTAGTAGGCATTGCTGGTATTGGAGTTCACACTTCTTCCCAGCAGGTTGTTGTTCGAAATACCCGATCCTACTGCATCGTCCAGTTTTGGATAATAATGCAGGTAGATATTAGGCTTTCCATTACCAGTAAAATAATCGTAAGATGCATTATAAGGGTTCAGCCCATAAGCGGTAAATAATACTTCCGAATTGGTCCTGTTATTGGCGGCAGCAAATACTTTTGAAAAGTCATCATACATTGCAGCGCCATAAGCGCCCATATTATTGATGAGACTATCTGCTACTTCTTTAGCACGCACCCAATAAGTTTTACCACCCTCGCTCAGGCCCTCTCCCGCGCCCTGGGCATATACACGTGCTAACAGTCCCAGTGCAGATTTCTTAGTTATCCTTGCAGCGTTGCCATCCAATGGTGTGACGCCCAGATCGTTAAAAGCATCCCTCAGATCGGAAACAATTTGTGCATATACTTCCGGCACTTTATTGCGGGTGGGGGTAAGCGTATGCTCAGCACCGGATGATGTCAGCAATGGCAAATCCCCAAACTGAGTCACCAGTACAGAATAATAATAAGCCCGAAGCAATTTTGTTTCACCCACCAGGGTTTTGATGCTGGCTTCATTGGCGCTTGCATCAGTAAGCTGACCGGAAAGATCAATTGTTTTATTACATGCATAGATAGATCCCCAGGCCAGGTCCCAAACATTTTTTACTACGCCGGAGCTTGATGTAAACTGTTCATAGGCCAATATATCTCTATACTGATTATGATTATTGTAAGGGAATGTCCACAAATCGGTCCCCCCTTCGGAAACAATACCATAAGGCATGCCAATCAACGAGCCCCAAAGACCCGAGTAACAGTTCGACTGAAAACCTTTCCAGCCGGCAAAATTTTGTATGGTATCTTCTTCAGATAAGGAAACAGGATTATATTCTTTCAGGCTACAGGAAATAACTGCAAGGAGTATTCCTGCCATATATAGCGTTCTCTTGATATTGATTTTCATATCTAATCTTTTTAAATTACTCAGCAATTAAAATGTAATGTTCAGGCCCAATACCACCTGCTTGGTTAATGGATACTCCAGGCTGCCATTCATTTCAGGGTCGTATTCTTTCAAAAAATGACTTCTGGCAATAATCAGCGGATTGGTAACAGTTCCATAAAAGCGTAGCTTTTCAATAGAAGCTTTTTTAGATACATTCACCGGCAGTGTATAACCCAGGGTTATATTTTTTATTTTCAGGAAGGATCCGTCGACGTAGTTAAGACCAGTGAAACCCAGGAAACGGTTCGTTCCATAATCGTAGTTCATTACGGGAAAGTCGTTTGAAGGATTGGTGGGTGTCCAATAATTAAAGGAGGCGGGGAATGTACGGGAAGGACTTGCGTTTATAGCAAATGCATTAGGCTGGTACCAACCCATCATATTGTAATTGATCATTTGTCCCCACCTCATGTACATATAAATACCAAGGTCGAAGTTCTTATATTTAAAACTGTTCTGAAATCCAAGAGACCATTTAGGCACATTACTACCCAAAACCTGAAAATCGTTATTGCTATATGTATACCTGGAGTTGGCTGCGGTAAGAGAGGGATCGAATTTCTGAGCGGCTGCGAGGTTTGTGTAATAATACTTTCTCGTTACATTAGCGCCCGTTCCGGTTTCTTTCATATATACGCCCTCTGCTAAACGGGTCATTCCCGGAACATTTACCTTGAGTGTACCCGGGATAGCGCCGAATACTGCTGCATCAGCTTCTTCTCCTATTTGCCAAACTCCATCCAATTTATAATTCCAGAAAGTTTTAACCGGTTGTCCCAGTACCAGTGTGTATACGTCAAATGGTATAAAGTTCGAGGTGCCTCCTATCAGGTTAAGGACTTTTTCTTTATTGCTGGAAAAAGCTATAGCAGAAGTCCACTCAAAATTATTGGTCACAATATTTTTTGTATTCAATGCCAGCTCAAAACCGGTATTCATCGTTTCGCATAAATTGATATTCCGTGCGTAAGAAACACCAGGCGTATATGCTCCGTAGATTATCGGCATATTTACCTTGTAGATCACATCTTTGGTTTTGGTTCTGTAATAGTCGAACGACAGGTCGATCCGGCCGTTTAAAAAACCGGCATCTATACCATAGTTGGTATTGTATGATTTTTCCCAACCCAGAAGCGGGTTGGCAATTAAGGCGGAATTACGGAAAACAGGTACGGTAACACCCCCCAAAGACATATTCGTATTTTCAACAACAGCTACAGAACTGTATGGGTCTATTCTGGCCGACCCGGTGATCCCCCATCCCATACGGAACTTCAGGTTATCCAGCCAGTCCTGAGTCCCTGCCATAAATTTTTCGTCAGAAACCCTCCAACCTACAGAGGCCGCTGGAAAGTTATCCCATTGATGGTCTTTATCCAGAACAGAAGAACCATCACGACGAACTGAAGCGGAGAAAAGGTATTTGCCCAAATAGGAGTAGTTGACCCTTCCCAGTAATCCTAATGTCCTCGACATCTCATACGAAGAAGTAGCGATTGTATTGGTAGGATCATTTTTAATATTATGCCATTTGAAGTTATTGGATAGCACATTATTCTGGGTTATGCTGGTATTTGAATTTTGATTATCATAATAAGAACTAACAGCTGTCACCGTAAGGTCGTGATCGCCCGCGATTTTTACATTATAGGTCAGTATATTTTCCCATTGATATCCAATAAAGCGATTTTGCTGGATCTGCGCCTTAGTTACGTTGGCATTGTTGTAAGTGTAAGCAACAGAGCCTTTCCCATCGAACCGGTAGTTATTAGAATAGGCCAGGGTGGCTCCGGCGCGCGATAAAATACTCAACCCCTTCAATGGTTTAATTTCCACATATGGATTCAGAAACATTCTGAAATTATTATCCAGGTTTGAATATACCCCTGGCTGATAATCGAGCAGCAGGTTATAAACATTATTTCCAAGATCAGGATTCAAAGTTCCATCTGCTTTATAAGGTCTTGCCAATGGGTCGGTAGTAATCAGGTTTTCCAGCTTGTCCTGTGCTTTGTTTCTTATAACATAGGACGATTGCAGGTTGGCTCCCACATTGATCCATTTTCTAAGTTTATGATCGATACGCATGCTGGTGGTTAGCAGCTTGTAATCATCCCCCGAATACTGGCTTTGCTCATTAGTATAGTTAACCGATAAATAAGCTTTTGTCTTTTCGTTACCACCCGATATTCCAACACTGTAGTTTTGTGTGGCAGCGTTCTTACGTAATAAAAGACCTGCCCAATCTGTAAATTGTCCTTCCCTGTAAGCAGCATACCTGGATCCAAAAATCAGCGAGTCATTTGCCGGTGATTGCCAAATGGCGTTTGTTGTTTCCCATTTGTTTGTAGCAGCATTCCACAGATAGCTATATGCATCGCGTTTGGTTTGCAGGTAGCTATCACCATGACGCATAGTGGGAGTAATAGACCAGCCATTATAACCGTAATAAGCATTTACATCAATATTGATCTTGCCTGCTTTGCCGCTTTTGGTGGTGATAATGATTACACCATTTGAGCCTGCTGACCCATAAGCGGCAGTGGACGATGCATCCTTCAACACTTCAATAGATTCTATATCGTAAGGGTTTAGTGTTGCATAATCTCCCGGCAAACCATTGATGATGAACAAGGGATTTCCTGTGGCGGTAAAAGATCTGGTCCCCCGCAATTGTATATTCACTCCGGCTCCTGCCTGGCCCGAAGGACGGGTGATATCCAACCCCGCTACCCTTCCCTGTAATGATTCCATTGGATTAGGCCCGGGACGGGCAGTGATCTCTTCACTTTTAACTGAAACCACCGCGCCGGTTAAATCTCTCCTTTTACTGGAACCGTAGCCAATTACCACCACTTCATCCATTTTGGAATCACTGGCTTTCAAAATTATTTTGAGGTCGCTTGCAGCATCCACAGTCACTTCCTGGTCGATATAACCCACATTTGAGAAAACCAACACATCACCTGAATCCGCATCGATAGAGAACTGCCCGGCAGCATTGGTAACGGTACCTACCTGGCGGCCTTTCACAGTTACCGATACATTTTCAAGAGGAGCTCCATTTGGATCAACCACGGTTCCCGTAATGGTTTTTAGCGGGCTTTGCACCGGCTCCCCGGCGGCCGAGAGAACGACTTTATTATCATCAATCACTTTCCAGGCTACTTTGGTACCCTGAAAGACCTTTGTCAATACTGCATCCAGCGAAGCGTTGACTGCACTGATGTATACCGGGCGGTTCAGCTCCAGCTGGTTGCTGCTGTAAAAAAAGGAATACGATGATTGTTTCTCTATCTGTTTAAAAATATTCAATACTGTAGTTTCCTGCGCCCTGATATTGATCACGGACTGACCATAATTGGCAGCCGAGACATGGAGCGCGAGAAAAAGCATGATGCACATTAATTTCATAACAAGCAGGGGTTTCCGGAGGCTGTAGCGCCCCGAAAGAGTAGATTTTTGCATACCTTTGAATTGGTTTTTTATTTAAAATGACGTTAAGACGGCAAGTATGTCTTAACGCTGTTGACCGGGGAGAATGTTGGCGCATTCTCCTTTTTAATTAAGTTTTAACCATTTTCTTTTTTCATCTGCAATCGTTTTTAAGAATTATTGAATAATCAGTTGGTTTTCTTTCCATACATAATCTATAGGATTCGATAAATCAAGTATCTCCAGGATTTGCTGCAGGTTATTATTTTTAAACGCCCCGGTATATTTATTGTTCCTGGATTTATCAGACTTAAAACGAACCTTAATACCGAACTCACGCTCTAAATCTTTGGCAATTTCATGTAAAGGCTGATCTACAAATACCAGTTTATTTTGCATCCAGGCCGTCTCTGCGATATCGTCTTTTAATGGTTTTATCTTAGTTATAGAGATTTTGAAATCATCAGATTGCAACCCGGACCTTTTTTCAAGGGCCGCCACAGATACTTTCTGGGAGGGCTCAAGTGTTAATTTATTTTTGGGCTTATTGTTCAGATACATTTCAATCTTGCCTTGTAATAAGGTGGCTTCCCATATAGCATCAGCATAATTTTTTACGTTGAACCGGGTGCCCAACACTTTTATCGTAGCTTTTGATGTATGTACAAC
>JBCNOR010000099.1:0-11363 GCA_039593785.1 Niabella sp.
GAGGGAGCACATGTGTATATTACGGGTACAACGCCTTTTAAACACCGGCTTGTTTTTAGCTAGGCAATCTTTACAAACCCGATTGTTAATTTCGGTTTCCGGGATTAAAGGCATTGGTCGGCATGCTGATCCTGCCTGCAAACTAAAAAGCTACTGCCAATGGTCATCATTAATGATCAATAACAGTAGCCTTATATTTATCTTCACCGGGTACGGATCAGGTCATATAATCAGAATGCCAGGAGCTCCTCTTCCAAAATTTCATTGAGTGGTAAGTTCCATGCCTCTGCAACACCTTTATACAATACCTTCCCATTGGCTATATTCAATCCCTTTTCCAGCTCTTTGTTCTCTCTGCATGCTGCCTGCCATCCTTTATCTGCCAGTTGTAATGCATAAGGCAGGGTGGCATTGGTTAATGCAAGGGTAGAGGTATAGGGTACGGCGCCAGGCATATTGGCAACACAATAATGAACGATATCGTCGATAATAAAGGTTGGGTTTTCGTGTGTGGTAGGCGTACAGGTTTCAATACAACCTCCCTGGTCAACAGCAACATCTACCAGCACAGTTCCCGGGCGCATCTCTTTTAGCATATCGCGCGTAATAAGTAACGGCGCTTTGGCTCCGGGAATCAGTACAGCACCGATGATCAGGTCAGCATCCTTTATCATGGCCCGGATGTTATAAGCATTAGACATCATCGTAGTTACATTGGCGGGCAGGATATCCGAAAGCTGGCGCAGCCTGGGTAAACTGATATCCATGATCGTAACCTGTGCACCCAGTCCGGCGGCCATCTTTGCAGCTTGTGTACCCACTACACCGCCTCCTAAGATCAAAACCTTACCGGGAGGAACACCTGGCACGCCCCCCAGTAAAACGCCGCGGCCCTTTAGTGGTTTCTCCAGGCATTTTGCGCCTTCCTGAACAGACATGCGACCAGCTACTTCGGACATCGGTATCAGCAGGGGCAGACTGCCATCTCTTTTTTCAACTGTTTCATAAGCCAGGCAAACCGCACCACTTTCAATCATAGCCATCGTTAACGGCTCCGAAGAAGCAAAATGGAAATAGGTAAACACCAATTGGTCCTTTCTGATCAGGCTATATTCCTGCTCAATCGGTTCTTTCACCTTCATGATCATTTCAGCAATAGCATAAACCTCTTCTATAGAGTTTAAAATCTTCGCTCCGGCGGCCAAATAATCTTCATCGCTGAAACCACTACCTGCTCCTGCCTGATGCTGTACATATACCTGATGACCGCGACCCCTCATCTCTGCTGCACCTGCGGGTGTAAGAGCTACACGGTTTTCATTGTTCTTTATTTCTTTGGGAACGCCTATAATCATATTTGAATTATTTTGATACAAAATTATTTACAGGTAAAAAGTTTCTACATTTTTTAAAAAAAATAAATATTTATTTCTGATTGGTGGTATTCGCAAGGAAAAAATTTCTAAATTTATAGGAGAATTAGATCTGAAAAAGAAAAAATGTGGCTTTGGTCTTTTAAAACAAAAATGCATTTAGCCTATGCTGCTCGACGAAACAGACAAAAAGATCCTGCGTCTTTTACAGGAAGATGCTCATCTTACTTATAAGGATATTGCCCGGAAGATCAATCTATCTTTAACTCCGGTTCACGATCGTATCAAGAAGCTGGAGCGGGAAGGTGTTATCCAGAAATATGTAACCATCTTAAATAAAGATAAACTGGGTAAGCACCTGATGGTGTATTGCCAGGTAAGCCTGGCCAAGCAGACTTTTGATATTTCCGAAGCCTTTAACACCGCCATCAGGAACCTGCCGGAAGTATTGGAATGTAACCTGATATCAGGAAACTATGATTATATGCTTAAAGTAGTAGTGCCGGATATGGAAAGCTATCATACCTTTCATCAAAAAAAACTCTCCATATTATCAGCAGTATCCCTCATCAACACCGTTTTTGTCATATCTGAAGTAAAGAATTCATTCTCATTACCGGTATAGCCGGCTTGTTCATCATTCTAAGGGACCTATGACAACCTGGTAACAAGGTTACTCTTATTTTTTAGTTGCCAATAATGATCCTATCCGGCATTAAGATAACCGGATAATAAATGCGATAACCTGTTGCCGGGGTATTTACCCTACTTTTATGGTTAATTAAACAAACATTCATTAATGACTGCTATCCATCTCGTTTTAAGTACCACTAAGAACAGTAACGCCGCAACCAATAGAATCAGGCAGTTCATAGTACTTGCGTTATTAGTACTATCGTCGGCCGGGTACGCACAATTGAGTATGCCACCGGTATTTTCATCCAATATGATTTTTCAACAGGGAGTAAAAGTTCCCGTTTGGGGCAGGGCCCTACCCAATGAAATGATCCTGGTTGTTTTCGGTGAGCAGCGATTAAGGGCTCGTACCGGGACAGATAGTTGCTGGAAGGTAGCGCTTGAACCCATGAAGGCCACATTTGAACCGCGGGAGCTACGGGTTACCGGAAAGAAAAGCAGTATTATATACCATAATGTTGTAGTGGGAGAAGTGTGGATTTGTTCGGGTCAGTCTAATATGGAATATACGATGCAGCTTTATCCGGGTTATGCACAACCTTTAAAAGGTGATAACCTGGCAGCCTTAGAACTCGGTAAGCCTGAAAATTCCCTGATCAGGATCTATAACTGTTCGCGCAATGGAAGTAAAACATCCTGGAGCCCTGCCAATAGCGAAAGCCTGAAAGCTTCCTCTGCCGCCGGGTATTTTTTTGCCCGGACGATCCAGGAAAAGCTCAATATACCGGTAGGTCTTATCACATCGGCCGTGGGAGGCACTCATATTGAGGCATGGACAGCTGCCGAAGATTACAGGCGGTCTCCGGTATTTGCCCCGGTGCTGGAAGCTAACAGCGGGCAGGTAGATGGACAGGTACCCGGAACCTGGTATAATGTGATGATCGCTCCCTTGGTACCCTACGCGGTTAAAGGGTTTTTATGGTACCAGGGTGAGAATAATTGCGCTAAGCGCGACAGGAGGTATGCTGAGAAATATAAATTAATGGTGGAAGGCTGGAGAGAGAAATTTAATCTCCGGTCGGCTCCGTTTTATTATGTATTGTTAGCTCCTCATATTTACTCTGACCGGTTGCATAATAAAAACAGGAACGCGGTAACAGCAGAAGATCTGCCACTCTTTAGAGAGGAACAAATCAAAGCGGCGTCCATTACCGGCAACACCGATTATATCGTGGTCAGCGACCTGGTAGATGACCTCAAAGATATTCATCCCTCCTATAAATGGGAGGTGGGCAGACGATTGGCAGGCCTCGCCCTTACTAAAACTTATGGCATATTAAATACCCCCTGGTCTGGCCCCCGAATGAAGAGCACGCGTATTACGGGCGATTCAATCATAGTGAGCTTTGATCATTTTGGGGATGGTTTAAAGACGGCAGATCAGAAGCGCTTAAATTGGTTTGAAATAGCGGGACCTGATCATCAATTTCATCCTGCTTTAGCAGAAGTACGGGGGAAAAATGAAGTAACTGCCTTTCATCCGGACATCAAAAACCCCGTACAGGTTCGTTTGGGCTGGCACGAAACAGCAATACCCAACCTCGTGAACACCGATCAGTTACCGGTTACTCCGTTCCGTACCGGTTTGTAGGAGCGGCAAAAGCCGGCGTCAGCAAGTTGAAGTCTGGTTCAGTTACTAGGCGCTGCATAATTATATTAATACTACTTTGTTTGCTTGTATTTCTTCACTGCTTCCTCCAGATCCAGCTTAATCAATTGCCAGTATTTGGCCTTCAGGCATCTTGGTTCAAAGTCATCATCCGCCGTATGGAAATCGAGAAGCTTTTCGAACAGATCGTCCTTTGAATAACTATAGGGGTATCTTTTTTCGTAGAAACTGATTATTTGTTCAAGACTATAATGATCCAATATTTCATGCAGATCCCAAAAGTCTTTTTTTCGTCCGCCATGGCCAATTACCTCCAGTTTCATTGCTGCGATCTCTTTTATATCCGCCATCCGTATATCGTCCAGATTCAGTTCCGGGAATACAAAATCGTCTGTGTAAAATAAATCAAGTTTAATGGCTTCATCATTGTTCCTGCCAATAAAACAAGATAGTCCCATTCCTTGTTGCTCACTAAAAGCTCCGCTCACAAATGTAAAATGAGATTTTAAAGCTCTTTCAATCATCGCAAAATCAATATTTCCGTAAGGCACATCAGTAAACAGATCAATATCTACAGACTCTCTATGCCCAAGCTGAAGGGAAAGTGCGGTACCTCCAACCAATCGAAACGAACGTAAAAGATCAAAGTCCATTAATTGTCGCAATTGCTTTAACAGTTGAGGTGAAACCGTACTAGCATGCAATTTCATGGCAGGTAAATATTATTTGAGATATTTTGATATATTATCTTTATAACTAGGTAAAAAAGAATCTTTCAGTAAAAGAAGTTCCTTTTTAACTGTCTCTTTACCATAAAAATTTATCATAGTCCGTATTTCTTTTTCATTCCCTCTTTCCAATATGCGCTTAATAATAGATTTTTTACTTTTATGCCAGTTAATCCTGCGAATATCGGTATCCCAAAAAAGCACCTTTCTGAAGGATGCAAGGTCTGGTCCCGGGTTTATGTCTATAGCCGCTCGTTCAACCTCGTAGCTTGCTTGTAAAAGCATAAAATAATCCTTATCTACGTTGAACTCCCGCGAAAGCTTAATGGACAACATTGGTGTAATTCCCCGGCGCTCATTTAAAATGGCGCTGATCGTTTGTTTGTGTTCATTGATATGTTGAGCCAGTTCAACTGCGGGCATGTTTCTGACTTGCAACTCCCTTTTTAGGATTGCTCCCGGATGAACGCCCTTTATTTTTTCTACTGCAGGTAACATAGCATAAAGTTACCAAAAATTTGCCAGTAAACAAAAGTGTTTACTAGCTTTGGTATATTAAAACTGTTGGCAATTTGAAAGTGAGAGAAATATTTGATAATCAGCAAGTCAAAGTTTGCGGGCTGTTATTTTACAATAATTGCAAGGGCAATAAAGACCATCATAATGAATACCTTTGGCAGCACTTAATGGGTAAATAGGAAGGCTGTTATTTTGATAAGCAACGGAAGGCGTTTCCTGCAGTAAACCGGGCTATACCAGTGATAAGATTTAAGAACAGCCGGGCTCAGGAAATTAAAGTAATGGAACTTGTCCTTGCCTCTTATTTTGTAATGGTAGCCTGGCTCATACTATATTAAAACGACAAAAATGAAACGGAGAGATGATAAGTTACAGTTAATCCTGGAATGGGCTGAGAATAATAGCGATGTACTTGTAGTTTTACTCACCAGCTCGCTGGTAAACCCGCATGCCCCGGTTGATGAATTCAGTGACCTGGATATAGAAATTGTTTTTGACAATAACGCCGGCTATATATCCGATAAGAGTTGGGTAAGTACATTTGGAAATCCTATTGCTATGATTGAAGAAGACGAAAGTTGCTTTGATCACAGGCATGCCATGAAAATGGTTTTATATGAGGATGGGGTTAAGGTCGACTTTAAGCTGTACAGTAAATCCAGGTTTTTAGAAGATATCAGCGGGGAGGATTTGCCGGAAGATTGGGATATAGGATATAAAGTTCTGATCGATAAAGAAGGGTTAACCAGGGCCATGCAGGCTCCAACCTATCAGGTCGGCATCATAAAAAAACCAACCGAAAGTGAATTTCAGCGGATCATCAACGACTTTTGGTGGGACACTACCTATGTGGCTAAATGTCTTAAAAGGGATGAAATATTTTATGCAAAATTTATGTCGGAAACCAATATCCGCACCCAATACTTAGTTCCTTTAATTGAATGGTATATAGCAAGCAACTATAACTGGAGTATTACAACTAATAAATACGGAAGACTGTTTAAAAAATATCTTGGCCCCGAAATGTGGGAAAAAACGCTGCTGACATTTTC
The DNA here is from genome assembly GCA_039593785.1 of Niabella sp. Classification (GTDB taxonomy): domain Bacteria; phylum Bacteroidota; class Bacteroidia; order Chitinophagales; family Chitinophagaceae; genus Niabella. The sequence continues at coordinate 5,978 of JBCNOR010000099.1, forward strand.
CGGAAAAGACCTGGCAGACAACTGGAATGCATTGTTTGCAATGGCAGACCTGGTTACGGAAATGGGCATGAAAACAGCAGGGGCGCTAGGCTATAAATATCCTGTAAAATTAGATCATGATATAAGACGCTACTTAAATGATTTGAAGATAAGGTCCCTGGATCAATAGCTGATCATTCATGTAATAACCTTTACTTTGGTATAGCTGCCAAATGGACAAACAGGCTTTATTTTACAGGATCCAGGATCGCTTTCTTTACTTCGCATAACATGTTCCATCTTTGCGTAGCAATAACAGGTATGAGCTGTTTTGATTTGAGTAAGGCTATATTTTCCTGCACAAACAACGGTGCATTCGTATAAGTAGTAGCGGCATCTATCTTTACCACCTGGGGGATGGTAATTTCATTAAAAAAATTCTCAATTTCAAAAAGCTGTATATCTGTAAATGTCATGGCCGCAAGATAAGGCAGGAGAAGAATTCTTTAACCTGTTTTTAAAAATTTTGGTTAAAATTGATCGAGGCATTCTGCTTCTATAATTTACCAGCCAGCATCTCAGGCGAAATAATAACTGCTTACACAAATTAAAATCACAAAACAACAGGCTGTCATATTTTAGCGCCATGATTGAATGGTCAGGATAAAACCTCTTTACTACCCTGATACATGATAAAGCCCGTGTTTTTATGAAGACACTCCTTTATTTTTTCAAAAGCCAGTTCAAGGTTTCCTTCAATGATCTCCTCCGGTTGGTCGCAATCACAGTCAAAGGTAATGATCCATTTTTCTGCATTTTTAACAAGCGTGGCTAACAGGTCAAAGAAAACACCCCGTTCTCCAAAAACATCAGCAGGGGAAGCAAATTCATTGGGCGTCAGGGCATCATCATATTCAACAGAAAGGCATTGCCAGGAGTGTTGTTGAAGATCCCTGGGCAGATGGGGTGTGACAAAATTGGGCAGCGATACCTGCGTCAGGTCAAAATACTCATATTTAGCCTGTACAAGGTCCTGGGGAAATAACTGTCCCTGCCACTGCAGAACCTGTCTCTTGAATTGAATGCCGGGTATGGTGTAGGTATCTGGTACCGCGATGTCGACGCAAATTTCCTGCATGAAAGCAAATTTGATGGTTATTAAAATTTCTTAACAGTCTCCCCGCCAGGTCGGAAGGAGATGGAGACATTCGGGTCAAATATCCTAAAAGACTTTGAACCGGCGGTCTCCATAACATAGTTTCAATATCTGTACCAGCAATTTTGCTAAAGATAAAGTTTTAAAAAGTATATCAGGGTAGAATGTTTTTCCGGGTTTGTAGCGAAAAAACCTCATTTTACCTGCGCCGGTTGCCTGATGGAATTTCCAGATGACAAGGTCAAAAATTAACTGAGGTTTCGAATTAAATTAGCATATGTCTGTTACCTTTTTTGCTGGCAGAAAGGCGTTGCTGTTGCCAACGGCAATTTCCTCATAATTTGGCCGGCAAAACGAAGAATACCGTGCAACCCGTAACTTTATCAGATGTTTATGAAGTTGAAGCGTTTTGTCCTTTTGCTGATACTGCTATGTTGCATTTCTTTTTCGTGGTGCCGGTCTGTAAGCGCCGGCCAGGGAAACCCAACCGGATATATCGGTACTTGGGTTTATTATTGCAAAGACAGTACCGCTCAATTAACATTACCACAGGTACAACAGGTATATCGAAATGGAAGCTTCAGGAAGGGGAGTTCTAATATACTCAATTTTGGTAATACGTCTGCCGCTATTTGGATTCGCTTATCAATAAATAAAGCAGAAGATAGCGCCGATTACCTGGTTATAGATCATGCTAATATTGAGCGGGTCGATTGTTATATTGGTTCGGGTACCCAGTGGAGTCATCTCGAGGCAGGGTCACTAACCGATCCGTCGGCCGGCGTCAGGAGTACCAATCAATATATTTTCCCTGTCAATCTACCGGAAGGACAAGAGAGCGCTGAAGTATGGCTTCGCGTTAAAAGCAGGAATATTATGCTCCTGCCTTTGCAACTTGCCAGCGCCGACAAGCTTCACCTTATAGAAAATTCCAATAACAAAATAGCGGAACTGTGCTTTGTCGGCTTCCTTTTCGCACTGCTTATCTTTCACTTGTTTCTTTACTTTACCGTAAAGGATGTTGCATACCTCTACTACTGTTTATACATACTATCTCTGGGCATTTATACAATTGGTTATCTCTGCGGTCATATTTATTTACTGGGAGATTCAATTAAAAATTTTGTTTACAATTATCCTCATATTTTCTTTTGCGTAGGTTTTGCCTGCTCAATTTTAATTACCAACCGTTTCAATAATATCCGGTCCATATCGCTTCTTCTTTTCAGGTGGACGAACATATTGCTGGGGGGACTTGCTGCTTTACTGTTGCTAAGCGCTTTTGGTTTTAAAGCCCAGGCAGCAATGGGGGCTCAGCTCTTTGGTCTGTTGGTTCCTATAACCCTAATTATTACGAGTATTTGTGCTTACAGGGTTAAACGAAAAGCTATTCTTTACCTGGGTGGAGCCTGGCTTACCTTTGTACTGGCTGTTATTTACTACGTACTTTGCCTGCAGGGGGTATTCACTTTTCGACCTTATAGTCCTTTGCTTCTTCAAAGCGGGATATTGCTTGAGTTCATGCTGCTGGCAATGGCCCTGGGACGCCGATATCAAACCATCCTGGAACAGCAAAGGCAGGTGGAGGCAGCCCATTTTAAATTAATGCAGGTACACAATACCGAGTTAGAGCAACAGGTATCTAAACGTACGGAGAATCTAAAAGAGGTTATTGACCGGCTCAAAGCTTCTGACGAAGTCAAGAATAAGCTTTTTTCAATTATTGCACACGATCTGAGAACTCCTTTTAATAGCCTGCTGTCTATATTGTCAACTGATGTTATTGATTCCCTGGATGAAGATGAATTGAAGATGGTGCTTCGTGCTAATAGCAATCAATTTCAACAGTTAAAAATAATGCTGGATAATATTCTTCATTGGGCCCGGTCCCAGATGCAGGAAGTGCAGGTAAGCAGGGAGCATTTTGATATCATTAAAACAACCAGTTTTCTGACAACGGTTTATAAACCCATAGCTGAGCACAAAAAAGTAAGCATACATATAAAAAGTCCGGCGGAGCCGCAGTTTTGCATGGCAGATAAAAACCATATCCGTTTGGTGTTAAGAAATTTATTAGATAATGCAGTAAAGTATACAAGCGATTCCAGGGATATTCTGATCGAAATTGATAAGGTCTCCGATTCGGTGCGCTTTAGCATTCAAAATAGTTTTGCGGCAAACGCCGGAAGGGGAAGTAAAGCAAAGACCGCAGGGTTGGGAATCAATTTATGTGAAGATTACCTCAACAGAAATGGTAGCGCCCTGCATAAGGAAATTGCAGGTGATCTTATAAAATTCAGTTTTCTTTTACCCGCTGCTGAACTGAATTAACGGATAGAAGATCCGGCCAGGAGTTTTAGGATAGCCGGTCAGAAATATTATAAAAATAAAAATTCGATATGCTTGAGAAAGATAAAGTTACCTTTGACTGGCTAAATACGCAAGCCCGGTATTTGGCAACCTTCTAAATACAAATGAACGTCAATAAGCTTATTCTTATTGTAGACGATGACTACGTTTACAAATTGGTTACGCGAAGAATGATTAGCCTCTGCTGCAGCAATGCAGAAATCATCTTTGCAGAAAATGGCAGGGAAGCCATAAATATACTTCAGGCATCTATCCAGGATGCGTCTTCAAGATTGCCGGATATCATCCTGCTGGATATTGAAATGCCGGAAATGAATGGATGGGAATTCCTGAGAACTTTTTCTTCATTGCCAGGAACGGCCGTTAACGGTATTGAAATATATGTTGCCAGTTCCTCCATCGATGAGCTGGATCGGGAAAGAACCCGGATTTACCCGGCTGTAAAAGAATTGCTGGTCAAGCCTTTTTCCGTCAGTAAAATATCAGGTATTATCAATAACAGAAATTAATCGGTGGATGACAGTCCCTCTGCCACTGTAGCCCTATTATGCAGCAGCGGGGTGGCCCTGGCCTTTCTACACAGCTTCTTCATCGTTTAAATGGCTGCTGTATCGCTTTTTTCATTGCCGGGATCCTGATCTTGTTCGGCAATGAATCCATTACGGGCTATCCGGGCTGTTTGGTGATTGCCCGTATGACTCCAGCCCGGCGGCATGAAGATGTAAAGTAATTTATTTTTCAGACCCGGCGCTTTTACTACATCTTTCCATAAGCATACAATTTCCCCGAAGTAGGCATCCAGCACATTGTTTTGGTTGATCTTCCTGGTAATGCCATACTCAATTTTGATCTCCTTTTTCTCGTCCTGGTAAGTTTTGAATATCTTATCCCATATATTTAATAAGTTACAAAAGTTGGTGTCCATATACAAAGGGTTGCGGGCGTGGTGAACGCGGTGATGCGAGGGGGTCAGCAGGATTTTTCCTAAAAATCCCAGGCGCCCGTTTTTCATAATATTCTCGCCAACATGTATAAAAGAGCCCCACAATCCATCAATAAACATAATCAGAAACAACAGGGGAGGGCTCACGCCGAGTATAATACAAATAGAAGTACGGATAACATCGGCGTAAGGAGCTTCGAGAAAGAAATGTGCAAAATTTACGAACAGGTTCATCTGCTGTGGTGCGTGGTGGGTAGAGTGCAGGCACCATAATATCCTGATCTTATGTGCCAAAAAATGATAAACAAAATGTGCTAATTCCCACACCACATAGCCATACAGGAGCCAATACCAGGTAATGTCGGTTTTAAAAATGGCCCATTGCTCAAAAAGCCCGATACAGAAACCCACCGCAGCTATGGAAATAAACCTGGAGATAAACCGGTTAAGCACAAATACCATAAAGGATAGCTTGTAATCTTCTATCTTAAAACGTTTATATACGATAGCCCGGATGATTTCTATCAGAAGCAGAAAGGGTATAATGGGATATATCAGGTTTTGAATTCCGGCCCAGGTAGTGAGCGAGCTGTAATCGTTTTTCTTCACCATTTCTATAATGCCACCAATACCAAAAAAACCGATGAACTCATTGTACAATGTTTCAAATATATTCATATGCATCGCATTTATCGTCCCACTAATTTAACTATTGTTTTTAATATGGACGAAATGACGATGAGATCTTTGAAGGGCAATATCCAGGAAATCCTGCTCCGCCTTTTATGAAATAATGCTGTTCATTAAAAGCTTCTATACTCCACACGGCGAGCTGACTTATATTTTCTTTCAATAAATATCAGGTTGTTTTTTACTGTTGACATACTGTTGTCACAGCCGGGGTGGAGCTTTGTGTTATCAATCATCAAAAAAACAAA